>CAZNSL010000475.1:0-5215 GCA_964574975.1 uncultured Alcaligenaceae bacterium
CCTCAAGCTACGCGAAAAGGGGTTGTTCGTTGGCCGGACTTTCCGGTTCGTGCCGATGTACGTCTGACACCGCCAGCCCGGAGCGCAAGCGACGGGTTAATGAAACCCTTCGCTTGCGCTCCGGGCTGGCCGTTGTTTTGCTATGCACGATTGGTTGCGCCCGCCCCGCGCCAGTTCTCTTGCCGCAAGTGCAGGCCGGCTCGGCCGTTCGCCCCGACGGCATCGACTGGCCACACTTCCTCGGTCCCAACGGCAACGGCACCACGCCCGAATCCAACCTTGCTCGCACCCTTCCGGCCAACGGGCCGCCCGTCGTTTGGTCCGCCGACCTCGGTGGCGGATATGCACCACCGTCCGTCGCCAACGGCAAGTTGTACCACTTCGACCGTCACGGAAACGTCAACCGACTCACCTGCCGCGACGCCACAACCGGGGCGGTCGCTTGGTCCTACGAGTATCCGACCGAATACGTCGACAAATACGGCTACGACGGTGGCCCTCGCTGCTGCCCTGCGATCGACGGCGACCGCGTGTTCGTGTACGGAGCCGAGGGAGAACTGCACTGCGTCACGACCTCGGGCAAGCACACTTGGAAGGTCGATACGTTTGCCGCCTACAACGTCGTGCAGAACTTCTTCGGCGTTGGCGCGACACCGCTGGTCGAGGGCGATCTGCTCCTCGTCGCCGTTGGCGGCAGCCCGCCGGGACCGGAACCGGAGGATTTCCGTGTCCTCAAGTCCAACGGCACCGCGCTCGTCGCCTTCGACAAAGCGACTGGCAAGGAGCGTTGGCGCGTCGGCGATGACCTCGCCGGCTACGCCAGCCCCGTCGTCACCACCGTCGGCGGCAAGCGGCGCGGGTTCCACTTCGCCCGCAACGGCCTGCTCGGCTTCGATCCGGTGACGGGCCGACTGGACTTTCACTTCCCCTGGCGCGCGAAGTTGCTCGAAAGCGTCAACGTGGCCAATCCCGTCGTCGCTGGCAACACCGTCCTCGTCACCGAGTCGTATCAGGTCGGCGCGGCACTCCTCCGTTTGAAGCCGGACGGCGGCGTCGAGCCGGTGTGGACCGACGACCGCAACTCGCGGCACAAGCGGTTGACCTGCCACTGGAACACGCCGATCGCCGTCGACGGTTTCGCCTATGGCTGCAACGGCCGGCATACCAACGAGGCAACGCTCGTCTGCATGGAACTGGCCACTGGCCGCGTCGCGTGGCGGCAGACCGTCGACTCGCGCTCATCGCTGACTTTGGCCGACGGTCGGTTCTGGATGCTCGGCGAATACGGCGAGTTGACCCTGGTGAAGCCGAACCCGGAACGCTATGACGAGATTGCCCGGTGCGACCTGGGGCTGCGCGGTACCCGGTTGCTCAAGCACCCATGCTGGGCGTCGCCGGTGATCGCCCACGGCCGGATGTACCTCCGCGGTGATCGGAAACTCGTCTGCTTCGACATTTCGTAGGAGACCGACGATGCGCCTCTCCCCGTTCTTCGTCGTCGCGGCCACGGCCGGTGCGTTTGGCCTCGCCGCGTCCGCCGATGACGCGAAGCCATACCCGACGATGGGCACCATCGTCCGTAATGATTCGCGCTTCGACAAGCTCATCCCGGCGGGCGCGCAACTCGAACAGCTCACTCGGCCCATCGCCAAGTGGGCCGAGGGGCCGGTCTGGGTGCCGACGAGCAAATGCTTACTGTTCTCCGACATCCCGAATAACCGCATCATCAAGTGGCAGGAAGGCAAGGAGCCAACCGATTACCTGAAGCCGTCCGGCTATTCCGGTAGCGCGCCGTTCACCGGCAAGGAGCCGGGCTGTAACGGCCTGATACTCGACAAAGAGGGTCGGCTGATCCTCTGCCAGCACGGCGACCGCTGCATCGCCCGACAGGAGATGGACGGCAAGATCACGGTCCTTGCCGGCAAGTACAACGGCAAACGCTTCAACAGTCCGAACGACCTCTGCATGAACGCGAAGGGCGACATCTTCTTCACCGACCCGCCGTACGGACTACCCGGACTGGACAAGGACCCGACGAAGGAATTGCCCTACCAGGGCATCTATAGGCTGTCCCCACAGGGCGAGGTGACACTACTCAACAAGGACATGTCCCGGCCGAACGGCATTGCGTTCTCGCCGGACGAGAAGACGCTCTACGTCGCCAACTCGGATTCCGCCAACGCCGTGTGGATGGCGTTCCCAGTGAAGCCCGACGGCACGCTCGGCGACGGCCGCGTCTTTTTCGACGCGACCGACTGGATGAAAGCCGGCAAGCCGGGAGCGCCCGACGGGCTAAAGGTGGACAAGCACGGCAACCTATTCGCGACCGCCCCCGGCGGCGTGATCGTACTCGGCCCCGACGGCAAACACCTGGGCACGCTCGATACCGGCGTGCCGACGGCCAACGTCGCCTGGGGCAACGACGGCTCGGTGCTATACATTACCGCCAACAAGTTCCTGTGCCGCATCAAGACGTCGACGCGAGGCAAATAACGAATAGCCATGAACCGACGCGACTTCCTCGCCGCTTCCGCTCTGACGCCGCTCGCCGCTGTGGCGCTGCGCGCCGACACGTTTCCCGGCATGGTCATCCGGCAGGACGAGCCGGTCAACCTGGAGATGCCGTTCGCGACGCTCGACTCGTTCCTCGTACCGACCGAACGCTTCTACGTCCGCAACCACTTCGCCGTCCCGAAAGTGGACCGCGACTCGTGGACGTTGCGCGTCGAGGGGGCCGTCGATAAGCCGCTCGACATGACGCTCGCGGACCTGGCCGCAATGCCGCAGACGACGCGGCCGGTCACGCTCGAATGCGCCGGCAACGGCCGCGTATTCCTGACGCCGAAGGCCCGCGGTGTCGCCTGGCAACTCGGCGCGGTCGGCAACGCCGACTGGGCCGGCGTCAGCCTGCATGCCGTCCTCGAACGAGCCGGCGTGAAATCAGCGGCGGTCGAAGTCGTGTTCGAAGGGGCCGATAGCGGCACCCTCAACGACGAGCCGAAGTCGCCGGGGCCGATCCACTTCGCCCGCAGCGTCCCGCTCGCCAAGTGCAAGCAGCCCGACGGCGTCATCCTCGCTACCAAGATGAACGGCACGGCGTTGACCACCATCCACGGCGGGCCGCTCCGCGCCGTCGTCGCCGGCTGGTATGGCATGGCATCGGTCAAGTGGCTCAAGCGGCTGGTCGTCGTCGATCGTCCGTTCCGCGGCTGGTGGCAGACGTTCGACTACACCTACCACCGCCGCGAATACGGCCAGCCGGTGACGGTGGCCATCGGTGAGCTTCGCGTCAAGTCGGCCATCGCACGCCCGGCCGCCAGGGACATCCTCAAGGCTGGGGTCGCACAACGCATCACCGGCGCGGCCTGGTCCGGCGAAGCCGACGTGACCAAGGTCGAAGTCAGCACCGACGGCGGCGCGAGCTGGCGCGAAGCGAAGCTAGTCGGGCCATCGCATCGACACGCCTGGCGGCTGTGGGAACTCGACTGGACGCCGACCGCTGGGCGCTACTCCCTGATGTCGCGCGCCACCGATTCGCGCGGCCACGTCCAGCCGGCGAAGCGCGACCCGGACCTGCGGGCCTACATGGTCCACCACACCGTCCCAGTCGAGGTCGAGGTCCGTTAGCCAACACCGTGACGCGGCGACCCGTGTCTTCGAGTGGAGCCGCCGGCTTCTGGCTCCCCTCGAAGACTTGGGTCGCCGCATCACAGGTAATAACAGGAAAGGACTCCCCCGATGGGCCGACGGCGCGAGATCGCAGGCTGCCGAATGATCGTCACTGGCGCGTCGCAAGGCATCGGCCGCGAGTTGGCGCTGCAAGCCGCCGCCCGCGGCGCGAAGGTTCTGGCGGCCGCCCGGTCGAAGCAACTCCTCGACGAATTGACGGTTGGCACGACGGGCGAACTCCGGACCATCGTTGCCGACGTAACCTCGCCGACCGACCGCCAGACGATGCTCGACGCGACCGTGCAACACTTCGGTGGCCTCGACGTGCTGGTCAACAACGCCGGCATCGGCGCGACCGGCCACTTCGCCGAGGCCGACGAGAAGCGGTTGCGCGACATCTTCGAGGTCAATTTCTTCGCCCCTGCCGAGTTGACGCGGCTTGCGGTGCCGCTGTTGAAACAGGGCACGACGCCGGCCGTCGTCAACGTGTCCTCACTGGTCGGCAAGCGCGGCTTCCCCGGTCGCAGCGAGTACTCGGCAAGCAAGTTCGCCCTGCAAGGCTGGAGCGAAGCGCTGCGCGCCGAACTGTCGCTCTACGGCATCGATGTCCTCGTCATCAACCCCGGACTGACGCAGACGAACTTCTCCAAGAACATGCTCGAGCGCAAGTCGAAGCTCCAGGTCGATCACATGCGCGGTATGACCTCGGATGTCGCGGCGACGCAATCGTTGCGGGCCATCGCGCGCGGTACCAATGAGGTGACGTTGACTCTGCCGGCCAAACTGTACGTCTTCGCCGGTCGCTTCTTTCCGCGACTCGTCGATATCATTGCCGCCCGGCGCGTTCGCCGCGTCAACCGCGACTGATTTCGCGTCTCACCCCTTTCTCACTTGACACCTCAGACAATCCGACTTAGGATAGTCTCAGTCAATTCGTCTGGGAGATACTGATCGATGCCCCGCACGCCGCAAGATGTCACGGAAGCCGAACTGGGCGTCCTCCACGAACTCTGGGACGCCGGCCCAGCGACCATCCGCCGGCTCACCGACCGCCTCTACCCCGAGGGCAGCGTCGCGCAGTACGCCACCGTCCAGAAACTGCTGGAGCGCCTGGAATCGAAGGGGTACGTTCGCCGCGACCGCTCGCAGAGCGTCCACGTCTTCACCGCCGATGTCGGCCGCGACGATCTCATCGGTCACCGCTTGCAAGTGCTCGCCGAACAACTCTGCGGTGGCTCCGTCGCACCGATCCTCAGCCACCTGATCCAGTCCAGCCCACTGACCGCCAAGGAACGTCAGTCGTTGCGCTCGCTGATCGACGAATTGGACCCCGGTCCTACCCGCCGCAAGGCACGCGGTTGACACCCACGGTCGCAGTGAGGCCGCCATGACGCCTGTTCTCGACGCCGCGCTGACCAACGCCCTCCTCGCCGTCCCGCTCGCCGCGCTCGCTTGGGCGTCCACCGCCCTGCGCCGGCCCGCGGTGACGCATACGCTCTGGCTCATCGTCCTGTTGCGGCTGGTCGCGCCGCCGCTGTGGCAAGTG
>CAZNSL010000476.1:0-5210 GCA_964574975.1 uncultured Alcaligenaceae bacterium
TGTCTTCAAGACGGGCACCCGTTGGGATGACCTGCCCGCCACGTTGGTCGACGGCTGCGACACGAGGTGCCTCGATGTGCCGGTCGGGGCGGCAGCGCGGTTAGGACCGGCTCCACGGAGCGATCCCGGCGGGCGACTGCATCCACTTCCGTGGCGCGGCGGTGGACAGCGTTTCTGCCCGATCGTTGTCTGGCGGCGAATTGGCCGGACCAATCCCCATGGAACGCCGCAAGTTGGGTACTGCGGTCTTTGCTGTCGTCGACGGAATAGACCATGCCTTTGGCAGCGATGACGACCGAGGCCAACTAGCACGACAGTCCACAATTCATCCGGATCCTCGATACCCCGCCGGACATAGCTGGAATGGTTGACTGGCGTAGCGAGTATCCGGACGAGGCAATCGCCGGCCGCGCGTACGGCGCAAAGGCATGGCGCAGGGTATACCGCGAACTGGGGATCGGCTGGCACCTGGCCCGTCAAAACAACGAACTTGGCAGCGGCCTGGGGATGGTACGCTGGCTGGCTCAGTGGACCCTCCGCTGGCTGGACCAATGCCGCCGGATCGCCTACCGACGGCATTGGCTGTTGAGCATTCATCAAGCGCTCGTCGCACCAGCCTGCCATGGCAACGCTCTGAGATTCTTGTCGCCGTCGTTGTGTTCGGTGGCTCTTAGAACCTGGGAGGAACTACACCGGGTCCGCTAATAGGCCTAGTGCGACTTCGTGCAGCGTTTTCGATCTTGTTGATCCAATACTTTATTTGTGCTATTTCGTTCATCAATCCCTGAATCTCAATGAGATTCTGTCGAACAGAAGCGACTGCACCAGGACCATTAGCAAAGTTAGCGCGCAATGCAATTCCATCCAGGTCTGCCTTTGCTTTTGCAAGTTTGTCCTCGAGCTCTTTGATTCTTGGATTGTAGTCGTCGTTGACCTTCTTTACCTCGTCCTTCTCGTTGAGACCGCATTGTCGAGCTTTGATGGTGACTCGGACGACCTCTCTCGCACGTTCCCCGCGAAGGTCGGAAATCTGGCGTTCCAAGTCGCGTATCGCCAGGCTAAGTTCCTTGAATTGGGCTCCATATTCTTTGAAGACCTCTTCGTTCTTCTTCTCTAGGGCTTTTAGCTTGTCTTGTGCAATGTTCAGTTTTGTCCGGAGATCTTTGAGAGCCTCTATCTCTAACGGTGTATAATAGATTGGATGAGCTGTAAGGGGTGGAGTTGGGGGAGGAGATGTGCCAGCGGGATCTGTCAATGTAGTTGACTGATTGTAGGTGTAACGATACAAGTTTACGTCACCTGCCGCAAATCCCGTCGGATCCTCGCTGCGGAACTTGCCCACGTCGGCCCCGTAGTACCGCGCGCGGTAGTAGTACTGCCCGGTGCCCGCGTCCCATTCCCGCCCGGTGTACTTGAACCGGTCGCCGGTCGTTTCGGTCGACTCCGGCAGGATTTCGCCGAACGCGCTGTACGCGAGTTCGTCCAGCACGCCCCCGTCCGTGTCGACGATCTGCCGCACGTTGCCCAGGTTGTCGCCTAGGTACCAGAGCACGTTCGCTTCGGTCTCACTCTCGATTGGCACGATGCGGGCGTACCGCTCGTCCATCCCCAGCCCGTTCAGGTAGCGCACCGTTACGTCGCCGTTGCCGTCGAAGTCGGCCCAGGCGTTCGCCCCGTCGTAAATCGTCCACAACTGCACGGCCGCGTCGATGCCGCTGCCGTCCCCGTCCTCGAGGACGCCGATCCGCCGGTCGAACACGTCGTAGGTGTAGTCCGCCTCGTACACGACCGTGCCGCCGACGCCCGTCAGTTGCTTCACCTCGGTCAGCCGGTTGCGGTAGTCCCACTGGTACTCCCACCGCTCGCCCGACTTCCACTTCACCTCGGTGTTCCCTTCGTCGTCGTATGTGTAGCTGTACACCCCGTCGGAGAGCAAGCGGTTTCCGTGGGTACTAGTCACATAAGTGTATGTGCCGGCCGTCGCCCGGTTGCCGACGTCGTCGTAGGTGAACGACTCCGGATTGGAGTTGTACGGCGAGTTTTCGGCGTGGGTCACCCCCGTCAGCTGGTCGGCGTTGTCGTAGGTGTAGGTCTTGACGCCCTCGAACCCGTCGTAGCGGGTCACCCGATCCGCCGCGTCATAGGTGTAGGTCAACAGCGACAGCGTGCCGACAGCCGGCTTTGTACTCTTGTGCAAGATCGAGGTCAGCCGGTCGGCGGCGTCGTAAGTAAACGTGGTGTTGATGTTGTCGGAAGTGCCATCCGACCGCGACACGTGGACGAGCCGGTCGGCCGCGTCGTGGGTGAGCGTCACGATAGCCGAGCCGGTGCTCTCGGCGTACAGGGAGAGGCGGTCCATGCGGAAGTCGTTGTCGTAGTGGTAGTCGACGATGCCGACCAAGTCCAGGCTGTCGACCACCTGCCGCGTCAGGCCGTCCGGCCGAATGTGGTACTCCAACGTGACCGTCGGCATCGACGACGTGCCGACGTTGTCGATCGACGTCAGCAGGCCCGTATCCGCGTCGTACTGGTAGTCGTAGACGGACGTGGCGACGGATGTGGCGTCGGACGCGGCCGTCAGGCGGTCGCCCGCGTCGTAGACGTAGGTGGCCGAGTAGATCGTACTGCCGCCGTTTTTCCATTTCTCGACCGTCACCTGGCCGATCCCGTCCTGGATAAACTCGCGGCGGCGGCCTTCGCGGTCGATGATGGCATCCACCTGGTCGGCGGCGTCGTATTCATATGTTGTCACCTTGCTGTTCGGGTCGGTGATTTTATCCATCCGGCCGCCCGCGTCGTAATGGTAGGTGGTGATGCTGTTCTCGGCGTCGGTCACGCTCTGGAGGCGTCCGACCAGGTCGTAGGCGAACGTCGTCGCGTCGCCGTTGCCGTCGGCGGACGTCTTCACGCGGTTCTGGGCGTCGTAGGTGAAGGTCTCGGTGTGGCCGAGGGCGTCGGTCACGGCGATGAGGTTGCCGGCGGTGTCGTAGTCACCCTCGGTCGCGTGACCCAACGCGTCGATCGTACGCCTGGGGCGGTTGAGGCCGTCGAACTCGTAGGTCGTCGGGTGCCCGAGTCCGTCGATGATCTGGCCGATGTTGCCGGCCGGGTCGTAGACGTAGGTCGTCGGGTGGCCGAGCGGGCTGGTGACCACCTCGGGCCGGCCCAAGGCGTCGAGGTCGTAGTCCCAGGTGTGGGATACGGGTTGCTCGTCGATGGTTTCGTAGAGCGTTACACCGTCCTCGCAGCCGCACGTGCAATAGTCGTGGTCGATCGTCAGGCCCGAAGGCAGCATCTCGAGGTCCAACTGGTCGCGCGGGGTGTAGGTGTAGGTCGTCGGCAGGCCGTTCGGGTCGGTCATCTTGACGAGCCGGCCGCCGAAGTCGCGGTCGTACGTCGTGGTGTGCAGGTTGGCGTCGGTCACCTGCGCCAGACGGTCGGCATTGTCGTAGGCGTACGTGGTGATTCGGTTGAGCGGGTCCGTGACCGTCTCCAGGTTACCGGCCGGGTCGTAGAGGTAGGTCGTCGTGCGGTTGACCGACTCGACGACCGGTGCGGCAACGGATTTCAGGCGGCCGACGCCGTCGTAGGTCATCGTCGTCGTCTCGCCGTCCGGGTCGGACTGCGTCTCGAGCAGACCGTCGTCGTAGTAGTCGTACTCCCACACGGGGTTGTTGGAACCGTTCCCGTCGTCGTCGGGCAGCGTGACCGCTTCGAGTCGCACCTTGGCCGTGGAGAAGGTGTACGTCGTCGTGTGGTTGCGCGGGTCGGTCACCGTCGTTGCGTTGCTGGCCGTGTCGTAGCCGAACGTCGTGACGCCGCCCTCGGCGTCGATCACCGACGTAACGCGGTCGCGGCCATCATAAACGAAGCGCGTGTCGGCGGTGACGCCGTAGCGCCGCGCGTACATGCCGACCCCGCTCGAGCCGGCCGCCCCCAGCCACGTGACTACGAAGTCCCCGTCCGCGTCGGCCGCGATGGCTTCGTACCCCTGCGTGGACGTAGTATAGGCATTGACCAGGAAGTCTCCACCGAGGGCGGTGCCGGACGCGTCGAAGCGGCGGCCGAAGACGCCGCCGTCGGAGTCGCCGGCACCGACCCCCGACCATACGACCACGAAGTTGCCAGCCGCGTCCGCCGCGACCGCTTCCAGCGTCTGGTTCCCCGTGGTATAGGCGTTGACCGGGAACTGAGACCCCTGGGTCGCGCCGGCGTTATTGTACCGTCGTGCGAACACGCCGCTGGTGTCGCCACCCCCCGCCCCGGACCACGCGACCACGAAGTTGCCATCCGCGTCCATCGCCACCGTCGGCCGGGACTGCCCGCCCGTCGTGTGGCCGGTGTTGACCAGGAACTCGTCATCCTCCAGGGCCGCACCCTCGTTGTCGTACTGCCGGGCGTACACCCCATTGCTATCGCCGTCCTGCCCCGCACTCTGCCAGACGACGACGAAGTCGCCGTCCGCGTCCATCGCCACGCGGGGGTAGTTCTGGTCGCCGGTCGTGTGGTCGTGGACCATGGTCGCGGGCGCCACGGGATCGCCGTCAGCTTCGAACAGCCGGGTGCGCACGGCGTACCCACTTCCGTCCACGCCGGTGTCGGTCCACGCCACGGCGAAGTTGCCCGTCGCGTCGGCGGCGATGGCCACCTGGTCCATCGTCGACACCGTCGCCACCAGCGCCTCGTTGCCCTGGGCCGTCCCCGCGGCGTTGTACCGCCGCGCGTAGACGCCCAGCCCGCTCGGGCCGTACCCGGACCAGGCGACGACGAAGTCGCCCTCCTCGTCCAGGGCGACGGCCGGTCGCACCTGGTCGCCGGTCGTGTGCGAGTTGACCCGGAACGAGGGGCCCAGGTCGACACCGAAGCGGGTGTAGCGTCGGCCGTAGATGCCGTAGCCGCTGCCGTCGGGGCCGGAGTCCTGCCAGACCATCATGTAGTCGCCGTCGGCGTCCATGGCGACCGAGTGGTGCTGCACCAGCGCCGTGGAGTAGCGGATCTCGCGGTAGCCGAAGGGGGCCCGCGGGGTGACGACCCGGATCAGGTTGCCGTCGCCGTCGTAGGTCATCGTGGCCCGCTCGTCGAGGGCGTTGCGGACCGACGTGAGGTTGCCGGCACCGTCGTAGGCGTAGGTGGTCCGGTGGTCGATCGGGTTGGCGTGGACCGTCAGGTCGCCGAACTCCTCGTCGTAGTCGAACAGCTCGCGGGCGTCG
>CAZNSL010000477.1:0-5203 GCA_964574975.1 uncultured Alcaligenaceae bacterium
GCCGCGTCGTACGCCATGAACTGCCGCACCATCGCGCCGGTGACGCCATCGAACACCTTGACGTGCGGCCCACCCATCGACGCCGGCGCGGTGATGATGTCCTCGATGCCGTCGCCGGTTACGTCGGCCGTCGCCACATTGACGCCGCCGCGGAAGTTGGCATCGTAGGCCAGGAAGTTGAACCGCGGCGCGCCGCCCTGCCGGTTGAACACCACGACCTGCGGCGGCGCACCCTGCCCCGCGCCGAGGGCATACAGATCGGCTGGCGGCGTCGCCGGCCGCGACGTGCGGCGGATGGGGAGCGCCAATTCCGCGGTGAAACTCGACGGGCCGGCCAGCGCCGAGGACGGGGCCGTCACCGTCGCCCGGTAAGCCGCTGTCTGGCCCTCGGCATCCGCCCTCACCTGGGCGGTGACGGTGATGCTGACGAGACCGCCGGCCGCGAGATTCGCCGTCGTCGCCACCGCACCGCTGCCGGAAGCACGCGTCAACGTCGAGCCGTTCGTGGCGGTCGCCGTCCACGTCGCATTCGCGAACGCCGCCGGCAGCACGTCGGCGATGGCGACGTTGTTGAGCGCCGTCGTCGCCGACGAATTGGCGATCGTGATGGTAAAGGTGACCGACTGTCCGGCCGCGGCTGCGCCCGACGGGCTGGCGATCTCGATGAGGGCCGCCGGCCGCGGGGCGACCGACTCCATGCCGCTGAAACGCACCTCGCGCATGCCGGCGACGTTGGCCGCCCCGCCGAAGACCCGGCCGGACTGCGTCGCCGTCAGGCCGACGACGGCCGAGCCGGCCTGCACCGTAATGGTGTCGTCGCCAGCTTCGCCCTGGGCGTCGAACGCGGTTGCGGCGGCTGGAGTAATGGCAAAGGCGTCGCCGGACGCCGCGCCGGTCAGGGTCACATTCTGGACGCGGGTGAACGCAATCGGGGTGGCCCCGTCGCGGCTGACGCGGGTGCCGTCGGCGACGAACGTGTGGCTGCCGGCCGTTGCACCGCGGACGGTCAGGCCGTTGGTGCCCGTGCCGCCGTCGAAGCTCAGCCCGCGCGGCAGAACGATCTCGGCCCCGGTCGGGCTGCGGTAGTCGACGGTGAGGTCGTCGTTGCCCGTACCGCCGACGACGCTGACCGACGAGCCGTTGACCGAGCGGTTGACCAGAACGGAGAGCGGCGTCGCGGTGCCGGCGTTGGTGAAGCGGACCGCGCCGCCGCAGGAGATGTACCGGTAGACGCTGGCGGTGGTGAAGTTTTTGAAAGTGGCATCGCCGGCGACGCTGACGCCGGTGCGCTGCGGGTCAGTCAGTTGCGGCATGTCGTTGCCGTCGACGAACGTGGCCGAGCCGACCATCAAAGTATCGCGGCCGCCGCCGCCCTCGGCGGTAAGCCGCAGTACCGACGCCTCGAAGCCGTCGAAGGCAAGTGAGTCGTCGCGGTCGCCGAGTTTGATGTCCACGGCCGAGACGCCGGCGGTCGGACCGCTGACCCTTCCGGTGCCGTCCACTGTCCAGCCGGCGGTGGCGGCGCGGGGAGAGAGCGTCAGCGGCGCGCCGCCAGTTTGCTCGAAGTGATACCGGCCGCCGCTGACGGAGGCGTTGACGGCATTGGTTTCGCCGGCGGCGGCTGTAAAGGCGAGGGTGCCGGAGGCGAGGTCGATGACGGCGGGGACTGTGCGGTCTTCGAGGGACAGGACGTGCAGGCGGTGGCGGGGACGTGACGGCATGGTGGGGGCTCTCCGGGACGGGGGGGCGAAGTGCGGGCCGGAGAGTAGCCGGGACGCGGAATCGGGGCAAGTCGAAGTGGCGGGACCGTACCCATCGGCACCGCCCCGACGCTCGCCGATACCGCAGTTTTCCTAACTTCGCACGTGACATGACTCGTTGGTCTACGTTAAGATGTTAAGGAGACGCCCGCGGATCGTCCTTGTCAGGGGGCCGACCTCCGTGTCCGCTGCCCCCTCGGCCGCCCGTTGTGTTTCGGTCCTGCCGCCGCACCCCATGCAAGGGGACTGGTCATGCCCCGTACCCTGGCCCTCATCGCGTCGTCGCTGGTCGCCGTCGGCCTGTTCGTGCGCGCCGCCGATCCGCCGGCCACCGGGCCGTCCGACGAGGAACTCCAGAAGGCGAAGCAGAAGGCCGCCTTCGAGCAAGAACGGCTGCGGCGCACTTTCGGCGATTTCCAGCGCTCGCTGCTCGCCTTGGCCCAGCGCTACGAGAAGTCGAGCAAGTCCGAGGACCGCGAGAAAGCGCTGGTGCTGCGCCAGGCCATCGAACTGTCCACCAAGGAAGGCATCGACAACCAGTTCAACCGGTTGGTCGTCACGCTGACCGGTTCCGGCATCACGCTGCAAGAGATCAACGCTGCCATCGGCCAGAACGAGCAACTCGCCAAGACGCTGCGCGAACTGATCAACGTCCTCCTCACCGACAATCAGACGGCCAAGCTCAAGGAGGAACAGAAGCGCCTGCAAGACCTCCTGAAGGACCTCGACAAGGTGCTGCGGCAGCAGAAGTTGGAGCGGGCCAACACCGAGGCCGGCCGGCTCGACCCGAAGGACCTCGCCAAGGGCCAGCAGAAGGTCACCGCGGACACGAAGAAGCTGTCGAAGCAGATGGGCAACGCCGAACCGAAGGACGGCAAAGCCAAGGGCCAGCCGAAGGGCGAGGCCAAGCCGGAAGGCAAGAACGGCAAACCCGAAGGCGAGGGCAAGGACGACACCAAAGACCCCAAAGGCGACGCCAAAAAAGCCGGCGATCCCAAGGACGCCAAGGGCGATCCGAAGGGTGGCGACCCCAAGGGCGATCCCAAGGACGCCAAGGGTGATCCCAAGGGCGGCGATCCCAAGGACGCCAAGGGCGACCCCAAGGACGCCGGCGAGGCCAAGGGTCCGCCGAAGGACATGCCCGAACCCGGCGAGGCCAAGGGCAAGCCCGATGGCCAACAGCCGAAGGACGCCGCCGACAACAAGGCGAAGCCCGAAGGCAAGGGCGAGGCCAAGCCCGGCGACCCGAAGGATCAAAAGAGCGACCCGCAGAAGGGCGACGCCAAACCGAGCGATAGCAAGGACCAAAAGGGCAACCCGAAGGGCGAAGGTAAGCCGCCGCAGGGCCAGCCGCAGGAGGGCGATCCGCAGGAGGGCGGCGACCCGTCGAAGCCGCAACAGCAACCGCAGCAGCCGGAGGACGAAGGCCCCCCCGGCCGCAAGCAGGTCAAGGACGCGATCGAGAATCAGAAGCAAGCCGAGAAGAATCTGGAGAAGAAGGACCGCGATAAGGCGTCCGGCGACCAGGACGAGGCGATCAAGAACCTCGAAGAGGTCCGCAAGGAGATCGAGAAGCGGCTCAAGCAACTCCGCGAGGAAGAGATGGAGCGGCTGCTGCGCAACCTCGAAAGCCGCTGCTCGAACATGCTGACGATGCAGCTCGATGTGTACGAGGCCACCAAACGGATTCACGCCACGGTCCGGGCGACCGAGGGCAAGGTGCCGGCCCGCGCCGAGGTGCTGAAGGCCGGCGAGCAGTCCGACCGCGAGGCGCTGATCGTAACGGAGGCGAACAAGGCCCTGCAACTGCTCGAAGAGGACGGCTCGGCCGTCGCCATCCCGCAGGTGCTGGAGAACGCCCGCGACGACATGGTGAAGGTCAAGGATCGCCTGTTCAAGACCGACGTCGGTCAGTTCACCCAGGGCATCGAGGAAGACATCATCGCTGCGCTCAAAGAGGTGGTCGAGGCGCTCAAGAAGGCGCAGCAGGACTTGAAAGACAAGAAGGACCAGCAGCAGCAACCCCCGCCGCCCGGCGGTGGCGAACGGCCGCCGCAGCGGCTGATCGACATCCTGGCCGAGTTGAGGATGCTCAAGTCGCTGCAGTTGCAGGTCAACAAGCGGACGACGAACTACGGCCGGCAGTATCCCGGCGAGCAGGCCGACGAGCCGGACATCATCAAGGAACTGCGCAACCTGGCCGGCCGACAGATGAAGATCGAGAAGGCCACTAAGGACATCGCCACCGGCAAAGCGGGCAACAATCAGTGACCGTTTAGCGACGCTTCGCAGAAGCGTTCTTCGGAGGGACGACCGTGATCCGACACACCCTGCTCTCGGCCCTGATCGTCGCCGGCGGCGCGCTGGCCGCCCCGGAGCCGGCCGCGAAGCAGCCCGGCTTGTACACCTTCGGCAGCCTCAAAGCGCCGACGCCGGAGGCGGCCCGCGCCGCGGCCAAGACGTGGTACGACTCGACCGGCAAAGCCGACTCGGCCGCGTTCGCCGCCATCTGGGATGCCGCCGACAAGCCGCTCTTGGATCGCGTGACCGAGACCTTGGCGCTGGCCAACCCGGAGGTCGGCAAGGTCCTCGCCGAGGCCCGCGACCCGGCCGCCCCGGCCCCGAAGCAGGTGCCGGCTCCGATCAAGGACGCCAAGCAGTCGGTCTACTTCCGCTCGAACCTGGCCCTGGCCTATGCCAAGGCGCTGGCCGGCAAGCGCGTCTACGAAGAGGCACTCGAAGCTCTACGGGCGGCGACGCCGGAGCAGGTCGTGGACCCGGCCGCCTACTACTTCCACAAGGCCGTGGCCGAACACGCCATGATCCAGAAGCGCGAGGCGGCCAACTCGATCGCCCGGCTCCTGGACGATGTCGGCGACGCTCCCGACCGCTACAAGATGGTCGCCACGCTCATGTTCTTCGACATGCAATCGTGGAAGGACGACGACAAGGACCTCGGCCAGATCGCCAAGCTGATGGACAACATCGAACGGCGGCTCGACCAGTCGCGCGGCGGGCCGAAGACGCAGGAGTTGCAGAAGAAGGTCGTCTTCCGCCTCGACGAGTTGATCAAGGACGTCGAGAACCAGATGAAGAACAACGGCCAGCCGGTCGCCTGCCCCGGCGGCGAGCCGAAGGGGCCGGGGCCGGCCACCAACCAGCCGAGCATGCCGCAGGACGACAGCAAGATCATGACCAACAGCGGCCCCGGTTTGGTCGATCCGAAGAAGCTTCAGCATCTGGCCCAGAATTGGGGCAAGCTCCCGGAAAAGGAGCGGGCCAAGGCGATGATGGAGATCACCAAGGACCTGCCGCCGCGCTACCGCGAGGTGATCGAGAACTACTTCAAGACGCTGGCGAAGAGCCAGGAGAAGTGACGCGATTCGGGGTCTTAGCCCCGGAGGGGCGGCCGTGGGTAGCCAGGGGCGTCAGCCCCTGGAAAT
>CAZNSL010000478.1:0-5202 GCA_964574975.1 uncultured Alcaligenaceae bacterium
GGCGGCGGCTTCGGCGGCGGCACCGGCGGAAACGCCCGCGCGTTTCGCGGCGGGGTACGTAACGGCCGCGCGAACGAGTTACGCAAGGCGGAAGATGCACTTGCAATCGACAAGGACGAGGCCGGTAAGCTGCCCGAAGGTGCGACCCGGTTCCAGGCCGGTCAGCCCCTCACACCCGAACTGTTCTTCGAGACCGAGCGACTCGGCCGGGCCAAGCTGCGCCAGCTCTACCGCCGGATCGAACCGACGCAGGAATGGGCGGAGAACAACTACCACCACCTACCGATCGCTCAGCAACTTTACGACCTCGTGCCAGTCAGTGCTTTCTGGCTCGATTACGCCCGCCACGACGGCCGCACGCCGTTCCTCTCCAAGCACCTCGCCGACGCCTCGCGCAACTTCACCGAGATGGCTCTGGCCCTGGCCGTCCTCGACCTGCCATTCGAGGCCGGCAAACACCTGGCGAAGTTCGAGAACGGTGGCATGACGCTGACGCCTGCCGGCCCGGCCGTCGCGTTCCACGAGGAAGTCCGCCCGGCCGACGGTCCCGACCTCAAGCTGCCGGTCCTCATCAGCCAGAATTTCTACCGCGCCAGCGACCGCTACCGCGAGGAGGGCGGCGAGCGCGTGGACAAGTTCGTCAAGGACGAGTTCGTCGTGCAGACCGTCTACGGCTGCCAGATCGTCGTCACCAACCCGTCGTCGTCGCGGCAGAAACTGTCGGTGCTGGTGCAAGTGCCCATCGGTGCCATCCCCGTCGCCGGCGCACAGCCGACCAAGTCGATCCCGCTCGACCTGGAGCCGTTCCGCACGCAGGCGATCGACTACCAGTTCTACTTCCCGCGGCCGGGCCGCTTCGATCAGTTCCCGGCCCACGTCTCCCGCGGCGAGCAGTACGTCTCCTTCGCGCCTCGGATGACCTTCAACGTGCTGGCCGCGCCGAGTCGGCTGGACACGACGAGCTGGGAATACGTCTCCCAGAGCGGCACTAACGACGAGGTGCTTAAGTTCCTCGAACGCGAAAGCGTCGCGGCTCTGAACCTCGACAAGATTGCCTTCCGCATGAAGGATCGCGCGTTCTTCGAGTCCGTGACGAAGTTGTTGGCTACTCGCCACACCTACAACCCAACGCTGTGGTCGTACGCGCTCCTCCACGGCGATTCCTCGACGGCCCGGCAGTACCTCACGCACGCCGATCCACTCGTCGCGGAAGTCGGCGGGCCGATCGTCAGCCCACTGATGACCGTGGACCCGGTCGAGCGGCTCACCTACGAACACCTGGAGTACAAGCCGCTCGTCAACGCCCGCGCCCACGCCCTCGGCAATCGCCGGCAGATCGTCAACGACCGTCTGAACGCCCAGTACCACGCCTTCCTCAAGACGCTGTCGTACCGGGCGGCCCCCGACGACGCGGCCCGGCTGGAGGTCACCTACTACCTGACGCTCCAGGACCGCATTGAGGAAGCGCTGGCGTTCTTCGGCACGGTGAACGCCGAGCGTGTACCGCGAATGCCGTACGACTACTGCGCCGCGTACCTGACGATGTCCGGCGACGAGCCGCTCAAGGCCCGTTCGCTGGTGGCCAAGTACGCGAACTACCCGGTGGACCGCTGGCGGAATCTGTTTGCGGCCGTCGGTGGGCAACTCGACGAAATCGAGGGCAAAGTCGGCAAACCGGCCGACATGGACGACCGCAACGCGCGGCAGCAGCAACTCGCCGCGTCCGAGCCGGCATTCGACTTCACCGTGGACGCGAAGGCCGTGAACCTGACTTGGCAGAACCTGTCGGCCGTGCGCGTCAACTACTACCTGATGGACGTGGAGTTGCTGTTCAGTCGAAGCCCGTTCGTGCAACAGTCGGGCGGGCAGTTCGCGTGGATCAAGCCGAACCTGTCCCGCGAGGTGGCGCTGCCGGCCGGCGCGAAGTCGCTGGCGATCCCGCTGCCGAAAGAGTTCGCCGACCGGAACGTGCTGGTCGAGGTATCGGCCGCGGGCAAGACGCGGGCGCTGCCGCACTACGCCGGCGCGATGGACGTGACCGTAACGGAGAGCTACGGGCAACTCCGCGTGTCCGACGCCGGCGGCGCGAAGGCACTGGCGAAGGTGTACGTCAAGGCGTACGTCCGGCTGGCGGACGGTACGGTGAAGTTCCACAAGGACGGCTACACCGACCATCGCGGCCGGTTCGACTACGCCACGGTGAGTACGCCCGAGAAGCTGCCGCCGGCGCGGTTCGCGCTGTTGGTCCTGAGCGACGGCCGTGGAGCCACGATCCGCGAGGCGGCTCCGCCGCAACGGTAAGTCGGAATGCTACCGCGTGGGTTGCAGACGGGGCTGGTGGCACTACGATGCCGTCAGCCCCGTTGCGCACCGCCATGACGCCCTCCGCTTCACCGAATCGCGTTTCCCGCGTCGCCGACCTGCTCTGGGGGTCGCGCAGTCGCCGCACCATCGTCGCGGCGCTGATCGGACTGACGGTCGTTGCCTACGCCGTACTGGCCTACGTTCGCCACGAACGCGCGGCCGAGCGGGCGCAACTCGCGGCCGAGGTGTGGGACCGTATCCGCGTCGCAGCGGATCGGCAGGACGCGGTCGGCGTCCGGGCCGGCCTCGACTCCGTCGAGTCGCTGACGCCTCACGACCCAGCTCTGGCCCGCTGGCGCGCGACGCTCCGAAGTGGCGAGGCCGATCCCGCCGACCAGGGACTGCTCCGCTTCGTCCTCAACGAACACCTTGCCGCCGACCGTCTGGCCGACGCCGCCCGCGAGGCCGGCAAGCGCCTCGCCGCCAAGCCGCGCGACTGGCTCGCCAACTGCGTCCTGGCCCACCACGCGCTGGCCGCGGGCCGCTTCGACGAGGCCCGCGAACGACTGGCCGCGCTACTGCCGCCTGCGGAAGCCGAGGGTGGCGTTGGGCCGGGGCCGCTCCTGTATGCACTGCGTCTCCAGTCGTTGCTGGGCCAGCCGGTGCCGCCCGACTGGTCGGGCTACCTCGTCCGTGTCGTCCTGCCGGCTCTCGAACGCAGCGCGACGAATGCCACGCGGGCCGAAAAGTTCCAACTCCTCGACGCTCACGCGACGGCCCACGACTTCCTCGACTCTTTCCCCGACCTCGGCCGCTCCTGGGTGCCGGCCGCGGCGCTGGGGCAAGCGCTCCTGGCCGAGCCGGGGCTGACGCCGGCCGACCTCCAGCGATTGGCGCGGCTGTTCGAGCGGCAGCGCGGCGTCCTCGAACGCCTGGAACGGCATGGCAACATTTCTGTGGAGGAAGCGGGGCGACTGCGGGCCGAACTAACCGACCGCACCGCGGCCGCGTGGGCCAGGCTGCGCGATGCCGTCCCGACCGATTCGGCCGGCCACCTTGGCGTGGCGTCGTGCGAACTCCGCGCGGGCCGGACGGTCGCCGCGCGGGCCGCCGTCGAAGGCGGCATCGAGGTATGTGGGCCGCGGTCGGAGTTGCTGGCCGGGATGGCGCAGGTGCTGCGCGTCACCGACCCTGCCGCAAGTGTCGAGCCGATGGTGCAAGCGGTGCGGCTGCGGCCGGAGGAGCCGGCGCTTTGGCAGGCGCTGGCCGACGTGGCTCTGACGGCCGGGCGGCCGGACCTCGCCGCGGCGGCCGCAGATGAGGCGCTGCGGCTGCGGGCGGAGTTGTACCCGCCTCGACTGACGGCGGCCCGCGCCCGGTTGGCGCAGGGCCGGCCCACGGACGCCGCCGCTGTCCTGGCGGCCGCGAAACCGGCGCTGCTGCGCGACCCGGCCGCGGCGGCGCTTTACGTCCGGGCGCTGTACGAGGCCGGGGCCGCGTCGTTGGCCGACGATTTCCTGGCGGAAGCTGACACGGCGGACAAGTCGGCCGCCGTCCTGGCCGCCGGCGCGGCGGAGTTACTGCGGATCGGGCAGCCTGACGAGGCCCTGCGTTGGGCCGAACGCGCGACTCGCCGCGACCCGGACAGCCGCGATGCCCGCCGGGTCGTGGCGGACGCGCTGCGTACGCGCGCCGAATCGTCGGTCCCGGTGTGGGACGCAGGCCGCGTCGCCGAAGCGGTGCGGGCGTACGAATGGCTCGTCAGGCGCGACCCGGCCGACCTGGTGGCCGCCAACAATCTCGCGTGGCTGCAACTGAAAGGGCAGGGCGACACGGCGGCGGCGGCGAAGTCGGCCATCCCGCTCTTGGCCCGCGAGGCCGACCTGTCGCCCGACATGGCCGAAACGCTCGGGTCCGTCCTGCTGGCGGCGGGCGATGCACGAACGGCGGTACGAGTCCTCGAGCGAGCGATCGGCGTGCGGCCGGCGCGGCCCGGCCTGCTCACGCACCTGGCGCTGGCGTACCACGCCATCGGCCTGCCGCGCGACGCGAAGGCGGTACTGGGCAAGGCTGCGGAGTTTCCGCGAAACGAACGCGAGACTGCCGAGTTCCTGGCAGCGTGGGCAACAGTCCACGGAATGACGCGGCCCGCCGGGCGACCGTAGGGTCAAACCCCTCCGCTCCGATCGCCGCGACGCGAAAAGGCGACCATCCCCAGCGGCGGCACAGTGATGGTCAGCGTGTACGGCCGGCCGTGGTGTGGCACCGGGGCCGCATCGACAACGCCGAAGTTGCCCTGGCCGCTACCGCCGTAGAGCGGCGCATCGGAGTTGAGGATTTCGGCCCAGTGGCCGCCGTGCGGCACGCCGACTTGGTAATTGTGCCGCGGCACCGGCGTGTAGTTGCACACGACCAGTACCTCATTACCTTCCTTGCGGCCTTTCCGCAGGAAGCTGACGGTGCTGCCCTCGGAGTCGTTGGCGTCGATCCACTCGAACCCAGCCGGATCGCAGTCGAATTCGTGCAGGGCCGGCTCGCCGCGGTAGGCCGTGTTCAGGTCGCGCACCCAGCGCTGAAGGCCCTTGTGCCGGTCGCCGTCGAGGAGGTGCCAGTCGAGGCTGGCGTCGTGGTTCCACTCGCGCCACTGGCCGAACTCGCCGCCCATGAACAACAGCTTCTTGCCCGGCTGGCCGAACATCGTGCCGAACAAGAGCCGCAGGTTGGCGAACTTCTGCCAGTCGTCGCCTGGCATCTTGCCGATGAGCGATCCTTTGCCGTGGACGACCTCGTCGTGTGACAGCGGCAGGACGTAGTTCTCGCTCCAGGCGTACAGGCCGCGGAACGTCAGCAGGTTGTGGTGGTATTTGCGGTACACCGGGTCGAGCGCGAGGTAGCGCA
>CAZNSL010000479.1:0-5180 GCA_964574975.1 uncultured Alcaligenaceae bacterium
GAAGGGCATCCTCACCCGGCGCGATCTCCGCTTCCTGACCGACAACGATCAGAAGATCAGCGAGGTCATGACGAAGGAGGGATTGGTCACGGCGGCAGAGGACACCACGCTCGAGGAGGCCGAGCGGGTGCTGATGAAAAATAAAGTGGAGAAACTTCTCCTGGTGGACGATCTATTCCGACTGAGGGGGTTAATCACGATCAAGGACATCGACAAGTTGGCCAACTACCCAAACGCCTGTAAAGACGGGCGGGGGCGGTTGCGCGTCGGTGCCGCGGTCGGAGTATACGACTACGAGCGGGCCGACTCGCTGATTGCGGCTGGTGTGGACGTGCTGGTCGTCGATTCGGCGCACGGCCACAGCCGCAACGTCATCGAGACGGTCCGCGAACTGAAGAAGCGCTACCGCATCGACGTGGTGGCCGGCAACGTCGCCACGGAGGCAGGAGCACGGGCCTTGGTCGAGGCGGGAGCGGATGCCGTCAAGTGCGGCATCGGGCCCGGAAGTATTTGCACGACGCGCGTGGTCAGTGGCGTCGGCGTGCCGCAGATCACGGCGATCGCCAACGCCGTGAAAGGCGCGGCCGACGAAGTACCGATCATCGCCGACGGCGGTATCCGATATTCGGGAGACATGACGAAGGCGATCGCGGCTGGGGCACACTCGGTGATGATCGGCGGCCTGTTCGCCGGCCTCGCGGAAAGCCCGGGCCAGACGATTCTGTATAAGGGCCGCAGCTTCAAGGCGTACCGCGGCATGGGGTCGATCGGAGCGATGAGCGCCGGCTCGGGCGACCGTTACCAACAGAAGGGGCAGCCAGCTGGCAAGCTGGTGCCCGAGGGCGTCGAGGGGCGGGTGCCCTACAAAGGGCCGCTCGCGGCGTTCGTGCAGCAGTTGGCCGGGGGGTTGCGAGCCGGAATGGGCTATTGCGGCACCCGGACCGTGGAGGAGTTGCGCACCCGTGCCCGCTTCATCCAGGTGAGCGCGGCGTCGGTGCAGGAGAGTCACCCGCATGACATCTTCATTACGCAGGAAGCACCGAACTACAGCTCGGCCGACTACGGCGGTGCGGACGCTGACTAGCCTCGCGGCCTTCGGCTGGCTCGCGACCGGCACGCCAGCACAGACGCCGCCATCGGCACTGCGGCCATTGCCGACCTCGAATGAGCTGCCACCGCCGGTGACGCCTCGCAACGTGCCACAAACCCTCTTTTTCCAAAAGGACGCCGTCCCGCAGACCGTTGCCGCTGCGCCCGCAGCCGCGACCAACACTCAACCGCGGCCGGCTCCAGTGACGCGAGCCGCGACGCCACCGGCTCCGGCTCGGCCCACTCCGACGGCCACGGTCGCCCCACAGGCCAAGCCGGCGCGACTCGTGCAGCCGGCCGCCCGGTCGCCGCAGCCGACGGCCCCGGCCAAGCCGCCGATCATCCAAACCCGATTTCACCAGAATCCCGACCCGTCGGATAGCACCTTCAAGCTGCCGCCAAGCGTCGAGCATGCCATCGACCGCGCGAGTAAGCCCGGCGAGGCTGGCCTACCGACCAACGAGGAACTGTTCGCTCTTCGATCCGAGGCAGACATTCAGCGGGCCGTCGTCGAGGAAGCCGGCTCGAAGGGGTTCTATGGCTTCTTCCCGTCCATGCTGCCGGCCGACCAGGGCGGCTACACGCCGCTCTCGAAGACGCCGTTCCCCGGACGGCAATGGGACCCGCACACGCTGCGCGTCGAGCCGAACTTCGTTTGCCACCACCGGCTGTACTTCGAGGAATTGAATACGGAGCGCTACGGCTGGGACCTGGGGCCGATCCAACCCATCGTCTCGACGGGCTACTTCTTCAAAGACCTGCTGTTGTTGCCGTACCACTTCGGCACGAGGCCGTGCCAGCGGTACGAGGACAGCGCCGGCTACTGCTTGCCGGGCGACTCGGTGCCGTACCTGCTGTACCCATTCGAGATCAGCGTGACCGGCGGACTGCTCGAAGCGGGCTTCATCATCGGCGGGTATGCGTTGCTGCCGTAATTCGGTGATCGGTGATCGGTGATCGGAAACATCCGCGGGACGTGATGCGTGTGACTCGCCAGGTAGGCAATCACCGATCACCGATCACCGATCACCGATCACTACTTCTGCACCCGCGTGACCCGCGTCGTGCCATCCTCCAGTTCGAAGCGGTAGCCATCGTTGAACGCTTCGGCGAATTCCTCCTGGTGACTGACCAGAAGGATGCACTTTAGGTGACCGCGCAGGTTCTGTAACTCTTGAATCATCACCTGCCGTCCGTTGCGGTCGAGGCAGCCGAAACCTTCGTCGATGATGACCGACTCGATCGGCCGGTGCTGCCGGCTGGCGTATTGGCCGATGCCCAGTGCCAGGCTGACTGCGACGCGAAATCGCTGGCTGCCGCTCAGGAACGCAACGTTGATCGGTGCATCGCCGGTCGTGCGGTTGACGACTTCCAACTCTAGCGACTTCTCCGACGCGTCGCCCTCGTCACCGGGACACAGCCGCAGAAACAGTTGACCGCCCGATAAGCGGTCGAGAACTGCGTTGGCGTGCTCGACGATCTGGCGCTCGGCCCGGCGGACGAGAAAGCGTTGCAACCGCCTCGGGCCGAGGAGTTCCGCGAGCGTCGCCAGACGCGCATGGTCGCGGTCGGCAGAGCGCTCGTCAGCTTCGAGTGCGACGCGGCGGTTGCGGCGGTCGTCGAGCAGTGCACGAGTCGATTTGGCATCGTGTAAGGCGGCCTCGCGTTCGGCCTGCACACGCCGCGCAGCGTGCAGTCGCTCGCGGATAGTGTCGGCGGGGAGTTTCGCGTCGTCGCCGAATCCGGCGAGGTCGGCGTCGAGGGCGGCCGCATCGCGCTCCAGGGCTGAGAAGTCGATCCGCGCGCGACGCAACTGATCGGCTCGATCGACGACATTAGTCGCAACGAGTGAATCGAGTTCGGTCTTCCAGGCGTGCTGGTCGGACAGTTTTGCCCGATCGACGGCGGCGCGCCACGTCACAGGCAATGCCTCGCGGGCCGCGGTCAGCGCTGTCTCGGCGTGCTTCTTCGTACTCGCCAGGCCGGACGCCTTTGCCTCGACGACCGCACGTTCCGCGAGCCAACGCTCCCGCTCCTTGGCCAAAGCGTCCAACTCGGCTTCGATCGCCTTCAACTCGTTTCGCTGGCGCAGGAGTGTCTTAGTCAGTACCGACTCCTCGGACTGGGCGCGAAT
This sequence comes from uncultured Alcaligenaceae bacterium, assembly GCA_964574975.1. Lineage (GTDB taxonomy): Bacteria > Planctomycetota > Planctomycetia > Gemmatales > Gemmataceae > JAXMAS01. The sequence goes on from CAZNSL010000479.1 coordinate 3,224, forward strand.
GCTGTCCTCGCGAATCGCTTCGGGGTCGCCCCCCAAGGCTTTGGCGGAGGCTTTGACGGCAGAACTGGCATCGACGAGTTGCCGTTTGAGGGCCGTCCACTGGACGTGCCGTTCGGTCAGGTCGCGCAAACGCCTTCGGGCGTCGGCTGCCCCTGCAGCCCGCGACCGCAGCACATCCAATTCGCCGACCCGGCCCAGATATGCCACCGGCAATTCGGCCTCGGCGGAAGCACGATCGCGCGTCAAACGTTCGGCGAGTTGCCGTACGGCCTGCCGACGACCACCGGCGTCGCGGTACGCGTCGCGTTTCTCCTGTCGCTCGCGCTCCAGGCGTTCGATCTTTCCGCGCAGTACCAGTTCTGCGGCGCGGGCTGTATCCCGTGCAGCGATGGTCCGTTCAGCTTCGGTTTCCGCGGAGCGTACGTCCCGTTCGCGCTTCGCCATTTCGCGGTCGAAATGATCGGGCGTCAAGGTTTGCCCGCAAGAGCGGCAAAGGCGTGCGCCTTCCAGGCCGCGGAACGACTCGGCCTCTGCGCGGGCTTGCCGGAGTAGTGCCTGCGTCGCCGATGCCGCTTCCTCGGCTTTCTGCCGGTTGGCGGCACGGTCGGTCAGGTCCGCGGCAAGGCGTTCGACTACCGCTTTGAGTTCTTCGCCGCGCGTGCGAATCGTGCGTTCGGCATCGACGGCGATCCGCTCGGCCGCAGCCGCCTGTTCCAGTTCCTCGGCAGTTTGTTTCAGCCGCGCCAGCAGCGGTACGGCCGAGGACACCGTCGTCAACTCGTCGCACTCGCGGCCTAGTCGCTCGACTTGTGCGCCAAGGTCGCTGGGCAAGGTTGCAAATTCGGCCTCGAGTCGCTCGACGGCCAACCGCTGCCGGTCGTACTGATCGACTTGCGACACTTGTGCGGCAAGCCTCTGGAGGCTCCCGGAGAGGGTCCGTTGCCGCTCCTCATCGCGGGCGATATCGGCGCGAACCTTGATGCGCCGGTGCGTCGCTCGTTCCACAGATGACTCGCACTCTTGCAACTTCTCGGCAATCGTCAGCCCGTGCCCGCGTAGTTCGGTGGTCTCGCGTTCGGCCTCGGCGACCTGTTGCCGGAGTGCGATGACGGCCACCGCCTGCGGCACGACCGCGGATAGTTCGCGGAAACGGGAAGCGTCGCGTTCGATGGCATCGGCCCCGGCGATCAGCGACTTCGCCTGCCGGACGCGTTCCCCGAGCGCGGCCGCACGGGTCGCCAGTTCCGTGTAACGCTTCGCCTGGAACTCCACCTCGCGCCAACGCTCGACATCGCTAGCAGCAGATTCCAGGTCCGTCTCCGTAGCGTCGATGCGTTTGCAGACCGCGGCGTATTCGGCCTCGGCGACGATTGGCACCGTATCCAGTTGCGCGCGGGCGGACTCGAGCCGAGCCTTCTGAGACTTGCGACGCTCGTCGGCCCGCTCGTGTAGCCGGCCGAAGCGTTCGAGATCGACGATGCCAGCCAAAACCTCGAATCGTCCGCGACTGGTCGAGTCGAGCAGCTTTTCTGCCCGTCCCTGGAGCAACAGGACCGACGAGGTGAACGTCTCGTAGCCGAGGCCAAGCGTGTTGGCGACCCAACCGTCGAACTCCTTGCGTTTGCCCGTTTCGGGGACGTTGACCCACTTGTCTCCGTCGATGCGGGCGATCTGCTGCGTGGCCGACGTCGACTTCGCCGTTTTTTTGAGCGTGCGACGGATGCGGTGCGGCACGCCATCGTGCAGGAACTCGAACTCGACCACGAAGCCGTCCGAGTCCTTGTTGATCAACTCCACCGCATTCTGCGCTCCGCCGCGGTGCCAGCCGAACAAGGCGTAGGTGACGGCGTCGAACACGGCCGACTTGCCGCTACCGTTGAGGCCCGCGAGCATCCACAGCGAGGAGCCGGAAAAGTCGATAACCTCTTCCTCGCGGTAGCACAAGAAACCGCGGAGG
>CAZNSL010000480.1:0-5147 GCA_964574975.1 uncultured Alcaligenaceae bacterium
CCCCGCGGGTGGGCGCGGGGGTGTGGGTGGGGGGTGGGCCGCCGCTCCACTCGGCCCACCCTACGAATTCTCGGCACTCAGCACTCAGTACTCAGCACTTGGTTTGCCATGCGACACTTCCTCGATATCCCCGACCTGACCGCCGCCGAACTGGCCCATCTACTCGACGAGGCCGTGCGCCTCAAGGCCGCCGACCGCCGGCACGAGACGCCTCTGGCCGGCAAGCTCGTCGGCCTGGTGTTCGAGAAGCCGTCCTTGCGCACGCGCGTCAGCTTCGAGGCGGCGGCGGTGCAACTCGGCGGGGCGAGCCTATTTTTGCCCGGCAACGAGGTCGGCCTCGGTTGGCGCGAGTCGGTCGAGGACTTCGGCCGCGTCGCATCGCAGTACGTCGATGCGTTGATCCTGCGGGTGTTCGAGCACGCGACCGTCACCGGCCTGGCCGCGTGCAGCGGTGTGCCGGTCATCAACGGCCTGTCGGACACGTCGCATCCGTGCCAGACGCTGGCCGACCTGCTGACGCTGCGCGAGGCGTTCGGCGCGGTCGCGGGCCGGCGGATCGCGTTCGTCGGCGACGGCAACAACGTGGCGCGGTCGTTGGCGTACGGCTGCGCGCTGGCCGGGGCGTCGTTCGTGCTGGCGTCGCCCCCGGGCTACGGTCTGTCGGCCGACTTTCTGGCCGAGTACCGCTCGAATTTGCCTGGGGCGGCCGAGCCGGACCAGACGACGGACCCGGCCGCGGCGGTCGCCGGTGCCGACGCGGTGTACGCTGACGTGTGGACGAGCATGGGCCAGGAGGCGGAGCGCGACGAGCGCTTGCGCGAGTTCGCGCCGTACCAGGTGAATGCGGCGCTGTTGGCGCAGGCTCCGCCGCACGCCATCGTCCTGCACTGCCTACCGGCCCACCGCGGCGAGGAGATCACCGACGAAGTGCTGGACGGCCCGCAAAGCCGGGCGTTCCCCCAGGCCGGCAACCGGCTGCACGCGCAGAAGGCGCTGTTAGCGTGGCTGCTGGGGTGATGCATGCTCCGGCACATCAAGTTCCGGAGCTACCAGACGGGGTTGAGCAAACCTGGAAAGGTCGATACGCTCAAGGCCGATATGTCGGCTGGGCAGTTCGACTTCGCCCGTTCATTCCCCTTGCCGAGTGGATACCGCGACGAGTTCGGCACCTACTACATCGTAGACGGCCACCATCGCTTGGTCGCCGCCCTGGAGATCGAGCGCGAAACGGGCGACTCATGGGCGGTTCATGCGTTGCTCGAATGCGGCGTTTGGAACGACCAAGTTCCGCCGCCGAGCGGACACGGCCCGATGCCATCGCGGCGCTGGTGGCGTCGGCTTTTGGAACGATTCGGCTTCTAGCAGGGACGGCCGTGGACGACTACCTACTCGTGTCGGACGGCTTTCTCGCCGGCTCGTTCCATGTGCCACCGTTCCGGTTGCGGCGAGGGGACTGCTTGCAAATACGCCTGCCGCTAGGCGTTCGATGTCCGGATATCGAACGAGCCCTGACGGCCGAATCGATGCCGGCCGGACTGCGCTGTGCCGGTCGCCTGGCCCGGATCGAATGCGCGATGGACACCCGCGGTACGCTCGCCCGGATGTTCACTCCCGAACTGAAGGCAAGCGCGTGGCTTGCCCGCCAGCTGGGCGTCAGCATTGCCGACGCATACCGCACCCTCGGGGACTTCGAGGTACTCGACCTCGCCTCGACGATGCCGGTTCGGCGCCTCCATTGGGACTATCGCGTCATTCTGAGCGTCGCGCGGGCCGTCGCCAGAAATGCCGATATCGTCGTTTTCGACGGCGCGCCGCCTCAGACCCGGATTCGCCGGTGGTTGGCCCAAGAAGTTGGAGGGCGATTCGCCGGTTGGGCCGGGTTCTACGCCAGCGGCCCGATCTGGTCGAGCGGTGCCTATCACCGTTATCCACCGGTCCTGCCGAACGCGACCGTCGTCGAGGCACAGGCCCGGCCCGTGCCGCTGAGCGCGTAACTACGAGAGACAACCCATGCCTCGCACCGACCGCCGCAACGACGAACTGCGTCCACTCGCCTTCACCCGCCGCTACACCGGCAACTCTCCCGGCAGCGTCCTCGTCCGCTCCGGACGCACCGCCGTCCTCTGCACCTGCACCGTCGAGTCGGCCGTGCCGGAGTGGATGGCCGGCAAGGGCCGCGGTTGGCTCACCGCCGAGTACGGCATGCTGCCCGGCTCCACCAACACCCGCAAGCCGCGCGACAAGGGCGGTAAGGTCGATGGCCGATCCGTCGAAATCCAGCGGCTCATTGGCCGCAGTCTCCGCGCCGTCGTCGATCTGGCCAAACTCGGCGAGCGCACCCTCTGGGTCGATTGCGATGTCCTCGAAGCCGACGGCGGCACCCGCACTGCCGCCATCAACGGGGCGCTCGTCGCCCTCGTCGATGGTCTGCTTGCCGCCGGCCTTACGCCGGCGAGCGTTCTGAGCGACAGCGTGGCGGCGGTCAGCGTCGGCGTGGTCGGCGGCGCGGAACTGCTCGACCTGGAGTATTCGGAGGACAAGGTCGCCGCGGTCGATTTCAACGTAGTGATGACCGGCCGCGGGCGGTTCATCGAGGTGCAGGGCGGCGGCGAAGGCGCGACGTTCGCCCGCGATCAACTCGACCGCCTCGTCGCGCTCGGCGAGCGCGGAGCGGCGGCCGTCACCGCGGCTCAACAGGCGGCGCTCGGCCCGGCGTGGCCGTGGTGACCGGCCTTCCGTTGGGGACGGCCGCTGGTCCCGGACGGCCGGCGAGGACGGCAAGGTAGGACCGCGCCCACGCATCCCGTCGGCACATTTGCGCCATCCTGTGGGGAAGTTTGGGCAAGTTGGAGGAAAAAGGCGCTTGCGGTCGGCGCGCCGATTTGCGACCCTACAGTCTGCATCGTGATCCGACACCCCCGGAGTTGCCCTATGCAGACGCTCGTGTGGCGTCGATCTGCGCGTGCGGTTCGGCCAGCGCTCGTCGCGCTCGAATCCCGCATCGTCCCGACGACCGACCTCATCCTCGACTTCGACGGTGGCGTCCTCCTGGATAACCAGGGCTATGCCTTTCCGGACGGCTTCGGCATCAACGGCACGAACACCTTTACCGGGTTCTCCTCGTTCGGGGCCGTTCCCGGTGGCGGCGGGTCGGTCAACCGCACCGAGCAAATCCTGCAAATCGTGGCCGGCGTGCGCATGGACTACGCCGACTTCGACGTGCGCGTCATCTGGGACGACCGCGGCGTCCAGTCGCCCTTCTACGACGGCCTCGACACCGTCGTCATGACCGTCGGCGAGGACCAGTTCGGCCTGTTCGGCATCGCTGCCAGCGTCGACCTGACGCAGTCGTTGCGCGATGTTGCGCTGGCGTTCCAGCCGGCCCACGAGAACCTGGACTTCCCTGCGACGGCCCGCCGAAGCCTCCGCGAACTCATCGACACCATCAGCCACGAATCCGGACACAACCTCGGCCTGTCGCACACCACCCAGGCCGACGCCGAGATGCGGCAGCTCTGCACCGTTGCGCCGCAGAACACCGACCTCGATAGCCGCTTCTCGACGCAGCAACTCGCCCACGGCGGCGAAGGCGTCTACGCCGAGCGCGACCGACTGTTCGCCAACCTCGGACCGGCCCTGCTGGGGACCACCCTGACGGTCAACGAGACGGCGACCAACCAGACGCTGCCGGTCGATACCGCCGCCAACAACTTCAACGGCCCGCCGCTGGCGCTGCCCGGCGCGATCGACTTCGCCGGCGACCGCGACGCCTTCCGCATCGTCTTCGCTACCGCCGGCACCTTCAACGTCCGCCTGACCTCCGATTTCGGCCAATCCATCGAGCCGATCTTCACCGTCTGGGACGTTCACGGCGACTGGATTCTGACCAGCGGCCAAGGCCCGGCGGGCGGCGGGTCGTTCACCAAGAACGACATCACCGTGACGGCCGGCCAAACCATCTACGTCGTGGTCGGTTCGTCGTCCGGGCAGGCTGGCGACGGCACGGTCAGCACGCCGATCCTCGGCACCTACACCCTCACCATCGGGCCGGCCGACGGCGACGGCATTGGCTTCGGCACGCCGCCGGTCCTCCCGTCCGACAACCTGGTGGCGACCGGCGGCGATGCGGGTTCCCCGCCGATCGTGCGCGTCTACAACGCGGTCGGGACCATGCGCCGCGAAATCCTCGCCTACGACCTGGCCTTCACCGGCGGCGTGCGCGTCGCCCTGGCCGACCTCAACGGCGACACCGTCCTCGATGTCATCACCGGGCCGGGCACGGGTGGCGGGCCGCACGTCCGTGCCTTCGACGGCGTCACCGGCCTGGTGCTGGCCGAATTCTTTCCGTTCCACCCGGCGTTCCGCGGCGGCGTCTACGTGGCCGGCGGCGACCTCAACGGCGACGGCCGCGACGACATCGTGGTGGCGGCCGGCACCGGCGGCGGCCCGCACGTCCGTGCCTTCAGCGGCCTGGACGGCCGGCTCCTGTTCGACGGCCTGACCTACGCGGCGTCCTTCCGCGGCGGCGTCAACGTCGCGGTCGGCGACGTGAACGGCGACGGCTTCGGCGATATCGTCACCGGCGCGGGCACCGGCGGCGGGCCGCACGTCCGCGCCTTCAGCGGCCGCAACGGCGCGAGCTTGCTGAGCTTCCTGGCCTACGACGCGCTGTTCACCGGCGGCATCACCGTGGCGGCCGGCGACGTGGACGGCGACGGCCTGGCCGACATCGTCACCGGCCCGGCCGTCGGTTCGTCGCACCTGCGAGTGTTTAGCGGCGCGGACGCTCAGGTCATGACCGAGTTCCTGGCGTTCCCCGCACCCATCGGCACGCAGACGGCCGGCCTCGGGGCCGTGGGCGTCCGCGTCGGCGTCTTCGACTTCGACGGGGACGGCCTGATGGATATCGTGGCCGCCCCGAGCGCCGGTGCCCGGCCGGTGGTGCAGTCGTTCCGCGGCCTGGGCGGCGCGCTCCTCGGCGCGTTCAACGCCTTCGACCCCATCTTCCTCGGCGGCGTTTTCGTCGGTGGGTAAGGAAGCTGCGTCCGACGATGCCACCTGGGGCTAGCGCATTTTCAATGTCTTCGTGGCGAGCCGGGAGCGTCAGCGACCAGAGTGAAGTCGTTGAGACTTCACTCCGGTCGCTG
>CAZNSL010000481.1:0-5147 GCA_964574975.1 uncultured Alcaligenaceae bacterium
CAGTGATGCCGGCGAGACGTCATGTCTCGCGTGGGAATGGTCCGCGTTCTTGGTGACCGGAGACCTCTCACCGCTCGCCGATCTCCTCGGTGACATCGACACGATCACGTACCCGCGCGGGCTGTGGCGCGTGGAACCGTCTCGCGTCCAAAGCCTTTACGCCACCTATCTCGGCAGCTTGAACCTGGCCAACACGCAGAGATTGGTCATCACCCCCGGGGACGCCACGGGGTGCGCCGAGGATAGTTCTTCCTCTTCGTCGTCGTCCGACAGCCAGGAGACGGTCTTCGTCAGCGCCACCTGCCTTCGCGGCGACGTCTCCTTCAAGGAGGGGTACAACGCCGTCATTCGCCAGGAGAATCAACGCAACGCCATCATCATCGGCGCCGGCGTCGGCAGCGGAGAAGGCGAGCCCTGCGAAGAGGTCCCTGTTTACGACGACGAAGCTCCGCCGTCGGGGAGCCCGTTCCTGTCCGGCGGGCCAAGCTGCGCCACGGTAATTCAAGCGGTCAACGGCATTGGCGGGCCGCACATCTCCCTTCGCGGCGGCCAGGGCGTCACCGTCACCACGGATCCCGACGACGAGAACGGCATCCTGGTCACGGTGGTACTGACCCAGTTCGCGGAATGCCCCGTGGTGGTGCCGGAAGACGATTCTTCTTCCTCTTTGAGCGAGGGGGCGTAGCGTGGCCGACTCCTCCTCCTACGACGATCTGTTCGAGGCCGAGACATGCGACATCGCCTACGTGCCGCTGCTCGACTTCGACTTTGTCGACGACTGCTTCTTGGCGGATCCGCCGACGACGCCGATCGTGGACTGCCCGGACGTGGACATCCCGCCGGAGTTTCCGCCACCGCCTGCGGCTCCGGACGACTCCGCCAGCAGCTCAGACAGCAGCGACGGGTGCCCGGAATTCACCGGAGATGTCACCATCAACATGCTGCCCGGCGGGTCCACCCCCACCGGCGCGTTGACCATCACACTCGACAGCACGGATCCGTGCACGTACATCGCCGAATTGGATCTCGGTATCCCGTCGGGGTTTATCGTCCCGGATGACTGCCCGACGTTCAACTTCACCGGCTCCGTCACGGTCGACGGCGACCCCGGAACGATGGACATCACGGTGACGCCCAACCACGGCGTGACGTGCGAGTACGATGTCGACATCGATCTGGCGCTCCCGGGCGACGACATCAGTGGCGAAGTGGCGATCTACGAGATCGACATGCGCTGCGAGGAGGGGCTGCTCAACAAGTATGCCCGGCAGGTAACCATCGGGATCACCGATAACGTCTTAACCTCCACAACCGGCGGCTGGGTCTTCTTGAGCCAGGAGGGCTGTTGCGAATGCTCGGACGACTCCACGTCGTCGTCGGGCCAGGATATCTGCTACACGATCTACGACTGTCTGTCGTGTCCGGGCGGCGTGCCCAGTTACTGGACCATCACCGGCGCTGGCTTTACCAACGATGCGGAAGACTTCTTTTGCGACTGTAATTTGTTCGACGGCGCGTACCCGCTCTTCTGGGCCCCCAGTGAGACCCATCCGTGCCGCTGGAACTACAACGACGGCGTGATCGACATCGAGATGTACTTCGTCGGCGACACGGTGACGATTACTTACACCGTAGTCAATTGCAGCGACGAAGCGCTGGATCCAGTGCGTGTCATTTACGAAGGCACCGGTCCGTGCAACACCGAAGCCACCATTGGGGTGTTATCGGCGGATAACTGCGCCACGCACCCGTCGGACGTGCTTATCACTCCGTGCGAACCAGGCGACGGCACCCAGCTGTCGAGCAGCATCTTGGTGGAAACGGGATGCTGCGCAGAGGACCCCATTCCCAGCATCCTTTACTCGCATATTTACTTATCTGGTGTAGGTGGCTCCCACGCAGGCGACATTACTGTACCGCTGGCGTGGAACGGCAGCATTTGGGCTGGAGTGTTTATCTGCGACGATGACACGGTCGTCACCTACGAGTTCAAATGCGAACAGATTTCGTTAGCATCATTCAAATTCCAATTTCGCATCACGATTGACGGCGTCAACCCATTTGAAGGCGGCACGTTAGATGAGGGGGATGGGTGGGTTGACACGTGCAATATCAACCCGCCATGCGGTACGCCGTTCGGGCTGGGCCAGACGTGCGCAGGCGTAGTCGCAGGCACCCTGAGCGTCACGCCAACGGCGTGCGGTGGCGACTTTTTCTATGTAGTCGATGGTGTATATCAATTTACTCACATTATCAATCCGAATAGCACGTCACCGTGGTAATCCGTGATATCCCCATGCCCATTCAACCCCTCATCCTGGCCCACCACAAGTCCCCTGGGGACATCGCTGTCCTCACGGCCCTGGTCCGCGACCTTGCCTTGACCCATGCGGACAAGTACTCGCTCGCCGTGGACAGCGGCTGTAAGGACATCTGGCGGCACAACCCCTACCTCGTCCCGCTGGCGGAGCAAAAGAAGAAGTTCGGCGTCAAGACGCTCAAGATGACCTACGGCCACGGCATCCGGGAACAGAAGCACGAGACCGTCCACTTCCTCAACTACTTCCACCGCGACTTCGAGCGCAAGACCAAGACCCGGGTGCCGCTTACCCTCCCCTACCCGGACATCCACCTCACCCGGGAGGAAAAAGATGCTCCCATCATCGACGGCCGCTACTGGATCGTCCTCTCCGGAGGAAAATCCGATGCCACGGTCAAAGTCTGGGAAACCAAGAAATTCCAGGAGGTGGCCTATCAGCTCCGCGGTCTCGGCCTCCACGTCGTACAGTGCGGCGATACGGCACAAGGCCACTGGCACCCGCCCCTCGACGGCGCCGTCAACCTGGTTGGCAAAACCAATCTCCGTGACTTCATCCGACTGATCCACCACGCCGACGGCATCATCTGCGGCGTCACCGGCGGAATGCACATCGCCGCGGCCCTCCAGCGTCCCTGTGTGGTGCTCGGCGGCGGCAGAGAGGCATGGTGGTGGGAAGCCTACGTTCGAGAGAACGCAGGCCTCGGCGGCCGTGATATCGCGCGCAAGCTCATCGTGCCGCACCGCTACCTCCACACGATTGGGCTTCTGGATTGTTGCTTCCACCATGGCTGCTGGAAGAACAAGATCGACCCCAAGACGAAAGACCCGCTGGTCTGCCTCCGCCCGGTGCATACGCCCGCGCAGCTCGTTCCCAAGTGCATGGATCTCATAACTCCCCAACATGTAATGGACAGTGTCATGACCTACTACACGGACAAGACCCTCCCACCGATCACCCCCGTGGGTGATTTCGTCCCCGCCACCGGCCCCACCCTGCTCACCTCGAACCGGGCCGCGGTAGTTAACAACGGCGCCAACAAGGGCAAAACCCTCGTATTACCACCCGTCGTCAAGGGTAAGCTTGAAGGCAAGCTCAACACGGTCAAGTCGGTGCGAGTGCCGGGAAAGACCGTGGTTGCCTCGACCGAGCCTGCAACCACGACAACTCACGACACTTCCGCGATCAACCATCCGACCATCGGCGGCAAGGTGACCATCTGCATCCTCTTCTACGGCGGCGACGAGCACCACGAGATGCACCGCAAGTGCCTGCAGGCCATCCTGACCACGGTCCCGCGGGAGTACCGCGATATCCGAGTTGGCAGCAACGCCGTGGGCCCCAAAACCCTTGGCCTACTGACGCAGTTCGTCAACGACGGCACGATCACCAAGCACTACCTCAATCCGACCAACCGCTACAAGTACCCGGTCATGCGGGACATGTTCCACGACCCGGAGTGCCCGATTGAGACCAACTGGGTGATCTGGTTCGACGATGACTCCATCGCCGACAAGGATCCCAACTGGCTCCACCACCTGGCCACCACGATCGTGCGCTGCTACCCCAAGAACGCCCACCTGTACGGGGTGCTCTTCTCCTATGCCCTTAACGCTACCCAGAAGCAGCTCTTTGCTTCGCGGCCGTGGTACTCGGGGCGTCCGTGGCGAAACAAAGCCTTCAAGCCGGCCCCCAACGGCACCCATGCCGTCTTCCCCGCCGGCGGGTTCTGGGCGATCAGCCGAGAGGCGATCCAAAAAGCCAATGTCCCCGATCTGGGCACCGGCTTGACCAACAACGGCGGCGACTGGCAGATTGGCGAGCAGGTGTATCAAGCGGGGTTCGAGTCCCAGCGGTTCAACGACGGAAAGCAATTTGTTCGCACCTCCGCGTACCCGCGCCGCGGCAAGACCACGCTCACGCCGGGATTTGCCCCGCTGCCCCCTGCGGAGGGCAACAGCAAGCCTCTGCCGCCGCCTGCCCTCTTGCCGCCGCCTCCCGCTCCGCCTAAAAAGCCACTCGTCATTGCAAGCACGCGGCGAACGCCGCTTCCTGCGTTGCCGGACTTTTGAGGAAAGCAGAACAGGTGCGGGGCCCCGATCCTCGTGGGTAGTCGGCGGAAAGGCGCACAGACGGCGGTCTGCGTAGCCCGCCGCGTGGCAATAGCGGAGGGGCAGTGCCAGACGCATGCACTGCGAAGCACAGCCACACCGCCCCGCACCGTTCTTCTCCTATCTAAAGAATCACCAAAAACACGTCATATTAAGTAAGGAGAGCTTTCCTTAGCAAGTTCACGGTGGGGCGTCATAGCCCTGGCAACGGGTGATCCGTTGCAGCTTGCCAGGTTTGCGATCCACTTAGTACCCCGCTCCGGTTGTCTGTGCCGGAGCGGGGTTTTTTCACAGATCTGCCTTCTCTGTCATGGGAGAAGGGGACAGACCACAATCTCTTGGAAAGGAGATTACCATGGCCAAGTTGCGCATCAAACCCGGCCCGTTTACGGGCCGCGACGTAAACAGAACAAAAATCCCCGCCGGACGGTGGGGGATTGTCGATCGGCACAACCGAGTGGTTGTGCCGATCGCATTCCGCCAGCTCTCGCTGGCGGAATTGGAGCTATCGGCCCAGGCGATCCGCCGGGTGCAACGATGACGGTAGCCCCGTGGACCATATGGTCCACGGGGCTTTCTCTGTTCGTTAGCGATCGCGATCCGGTACACTAGCCTCATCTCTCCACGGGGGCTCCACGGATGGCAAATCCCGATCGCGGCATTCGATACTCCTACGCCATGTCCCGTTACCGCGTGAACCGCGATGACGCCATCCGTG
>CAZNSL010000482.1:0-5124 GCA_964574975.1 uncultured Alcaligenaceae bacterium
TCGAGGGTCTGGCGCTCGACGAGGTGGTGCGACGGATGCGCGGTTTGGACGTGCCCGGTGATCCGACCACGGCCAACCTCCTGCCGGTCCGTGCCCCCTTCGATGGCGTCGTTCTGACCCGTGATGTCGTCATGGGCGAGCGTGTCGAACCGGGCCAGATGCTGTTCGTCGTCGTGGACCCGCGACGGTTGTGGCTGACGCTTCACGTCGGCGCGGACGACGTGCGTCGCGTCGCGCCCGGCCAACCCGTGTCGTTCAAGCCCGATGGCTTGGCCGAGGAAGTCGCCGGCACGGTGTCCTGGGTCGGCACGTCCGCCGACGAGACGACGCGCACGGTGCCGATCCGGGCCGAACTCGCCAACGATGCCGGCCGTCTGCGGGCGTCCACGCTCGGTCGCGGCCGCATCGTCCTGCGGACTGCTCCCGACGCCGTGGTGGTCCCACCCAAGGCCGTTCACATGTTGGACGGGGCGAGCATCGTCTTCGTCCGCGATCCCGACTTTCTCAAGCCCGGCGCAGCCAAGGCGTTCCGCGTTCGCACGGTTCGCACCGGGGCCGCGACCGAGAGCGACGTTGAAATCCGCGACGGCCTGAAACTCAACGAGGTCGTCGCCGCCGCCGGCAGCCGGACGCTGCTCGACGAAATCCGCCGCGCACGACTGTCGCCCACCGCCGCAACCGACACCGCGAAAGGAACGAACCCATGACCGACCATCCGAACGGCGTCGGCGTTCTGGAACCGCCCGTTGCGACTCCGCCGAGTCGGCCGACGCTGGCGCGACGAGCTGCGAAACTCCTCAGCCACCTGGCCGCGACCGCGCTCGCCTTGGCGTTCGTCGCGGGTGTCGTCGCGCTCGGCCGGCACGCGGGTTGGAGCCTGCCGAAGTTCTCGGAGCTGCGTGGCGTGGCCGGCCCGACCAAGGCCGACTGGTGCGACGAACACGGCGTTCCCGACTCGATCTGCGTCGAGTGCAACAAGGACCAGTTGCCGCCGGCCAAGGAACGCGGCTGGTGCCGCCGCCACGGCGTCCACGAGTGCCCGCAGTGCCACCCGGATGTCGCGCAGATGTCGGCGGTGCCAAAAGGAATGGCGGGCGACCTGGCCCGCGCCGACGCGGCCCTCGCGTTCGCGCCGCGGGTCGAGAACAGCAGTCTGTGCAAGCTGCACCAGCGGCGCATCCAGGTCCACGACCCCGCCGCGCTCGACCAACTCGGGATCGCGGTGACCCAGGTGCGGCTCGGGCCAGTGACGGAAGGCGTGACCGCGCCCGCCGAGATCGCTTACGACCCGAACCGCGTGGCCCGGCTGGCGGCGCGCGTCCCGGGCACTGTCTGGCGGGTCGAAAAGCAGATCGGCGACAAGGTGCGGCGCGGCGATCTGCTCGCGCTCGTGGACGCCGCCGACGTGGGCCGGGCCAAGGCCGAACTGCTGCAAGCCCGGTCCCACCTGGACCTCAAGCGGCAGACCTACGCGGCCCAGCGCGACGCGGTCGGCGGCATTCCGGGCCGCCGTATCCAGGAGGCGGAGGCGGAACTGGAGGAAGCCCAGGTGCGGCTGCTGTCGGCCGAGCAGGCGCTCGCAAACCTCGGCCTGCCGCTCCCGCAGGCTGACGTTCGGACGCTAGCGATCGCGGACCTCGAAGCACGCATCCGGTTCCTCGGCTTGCCCGACTCACTGGTCCGCGAGTTGGCCGGCGCGACGGCGACGACCAACCTGTTGGCGGTCGTCGCGCCGTTCGACGGTGAGGTAATCGCCCGCTCGGCCGTCGCCGGCGAGCGGGCCGACCCGGCGACGCCCCTGTTCACCATCGCCGATGCGACGCACCTGTGGTTGACGTTGCACGCCCGACTGGAGGACGCCAACCGGATTCGGCCCGGACAGGCGGTGCGGTTCCGGCACACCGGTCACGACGGTGGCGACGAAGGAAAAGTCGCGTGGGTCAGCCCCGCGGCCGACGAGAAGACGCGCACCGTCGCCGTCCGCGTCGATCTGCCCAACGCCGATGGGCGGCACCACGCCAATACCTTTGGCACGGCAGAGGTTGTGCTTCGGGTCGAACCGCGGGCCGTCGTCGTCCCAAGCGAGGCGGTGCATTGGGAGGGTTGCTGCAACATCGTCTTCGTCCGCGACAAGGACTACGAGACGGCCAAGTACAAGGTCTTCCACGTCCGCAAGGTGCGGCCGGGCGGCCAGGACGTGGCGGCGACCGGTCCAGTGACGGAGGTCGTCGCCGGCCTGGTGCCGGGCGAGTGGGTGGCGACGGCCAACAGCGGCATCTTCCGGAGCGAGTTGTTGAAAAACAACTTGGGCGCGGGGTGAGGGTGCCACGACCATTGATGGCCGGTCGGCCATCACACCCACCCGCCTCCTGCCAAACCGCCCCCGCGAAACGCCGCCCGCCCAACCGGACCGAGGAGCCGCGATGCTGAACTGGATCATCGACGTATCGCTGCGGAATCGCTTCCTGGTGATTCTGGGGGCCATCGCCTTCGCGGCGGTCGGCGCTTTCGCGCTCGCGCACCTCGACATCGACGCCTTCCCGGATACGACGCCGGTGCAGGTCCAGGTCAACACCACCGCCCCGGCGCTCGGCCCCGAGGAGTGCGAGACGCAGATCACCTTCCCCGTCGAACAGGCGCTCGCCGGACTTCCGAAGCTCCAATCGCTCCGCTCCGTCTCCAAGTTCGGACTTTCGCAGGTCGTCGCCACGTTCGCCGACGGCACCGACATCTACTTCGCTCGCCAACTCGTCACCGAGCGGCTCAACACGGTCGAGTTGCCGGTTGGCATCGAGCGGCCGAAACTCGGCCCCGTCTCGACCGGACTCGGCGAAGTGTTTCACTACGTCGTCAGCCTCAAGGGCTGGGACCTGTCGAAGGTGGGCGAGGCCGAGCGGGCCGAGAAGCTCACCTATCTGCGCACCGTCCACGACTGGACGATCCGGCCGAAGCTCCGCACCGTACCGGGCGTCGCCGAGGTCAATGCCTGGGGCGGCCACGAGAAGCAATTTCAGGTGCGCATCGACCCCGACCGGCTGCTCAAGCACGGCCTGACCTTCGCCGAAGTCGTCGAGGCGTTGGAAAAGAACAACCGGAACGTCGGCGGCGGCGGCATCAAGCAGAACAACCAGTTCCTGCTCGTCCACGGTCTCGGACGTACGGCCAACCTGGAGCAGATCCGCGGCATCGTCGTCGCGGCCAAGGACGGCGTGCCGGTTCGGGTGCGCGACGTGGCCGATGTGGAAGTCGGCTCGGAACTCCGCCGCGGCTCCGTCACCTTCCAGGGCCGCGGCGAGGCGGTCCTCGGCCTGTGCTTCATGACGATGGGCGAGAACTCGAAGGCCGTCTCGGCGGCGCTGCGCAAGAAACTCGACGAGTTGCGCCCGAGTCTGCCGGCCGATGTCGAGGTCGAGGTGGTCTACGACCGTACCGAACTCGTGGACTTCGTCATCGAGACCGTGCGAAAGAACCTGTTGGAGGGCGGCCTGCTCGTCGTCGCCGTCCTGTTCGCGTTCCTCGGCAACCTACGAGCGGCGGCCATTGTCGCGGCCGCCATTCCGCTCTCGATGCTCTTCGCGTTCACCGGCATGTGGCGGTTCGGCATCGCGGCCAGTCTCCTGAGCCTCGGCGCGATCGACTTCGGTATGGTGGTCGATAGTTCGGTCGTCATGGTCGAGAACTGCGTCCGCCACATCGCCCACGGCGACCTCCGCAAGCGGTCCAAGGTCGCGGTCATCCGCGATGCGGCGGTCGAGGTCCGCAAGCCGACCCTGTACGGCGAACTCATCATCGCGATCGTCTACCTGCCGATCCTCACGCTCGAAGGCGTCGAGGGGAAGTTGTTCCGACCGATGGCCCTGACGGTCATCTTCGCCCTGCTCGGCTCGATGGTCCTGTCGATGACGTTGATGCCCGTGCTGGCCAGCTTCCTGTTGCCGCGGCGGATCGTCGAGAGCGACCCGCTGCCGATGCGGATCGCGCACGCGATCCACAACCCGATCCTGAAGCTTTGCATGGACCATCGCATCGCCGTCGTCACCATCGCGGCGTGCGTCCTGACGTTCGCGTTCGGCATGATCGCGCCGAACCTCGGCAGCGAGTTCGTGCCGCGGCTGTCGGAGGGAGCCGTGGCGATCAACATCGTCCGCCTGGCCGGGACCGACCTGTCGGAGTCGAACCGCGTCAACACCGCGATGGAGCGGCTGCTGCTTTCCAAGTTCCCCGACGAGGTGCGACACGTCTGGAGCCGCGTTGGCACGGCCGAGGTGGCCACCGACCCGATGGGCATCGAATTGACCGACATGTACGTCATCCTGCACCCGCGCAACCACTGGACCCGCGCCAGGACGCAGTCCGACCTCGAAGCGCTTCTCAAGGAGGAGCTGCGCGTCTACCCCGGACAAAAGATGTCGTTCTCGCAGCCGATCGAGCTGCGCATGAACGAGATGGCCTCCGGCGTGCGCAGTGACTTGGGCATCAAGCTCTTCGGTGACGACTTCGCCGTGCTGACCGCCGAGGGGGCCAAGATCGAAGGCGTGTTGAAACAGATCGACGGTAGCGCCGACACGACGGTCGAGCAGGTGACCGGCCAACCGGAGTTGCAGGTCGCGCTCCGGCAGGACGAGTTGGCTCGCTACGGCGTGCCGGCCAAGACCGTCCTCGACATCGTGCAAGCGGTCGGTACGCTCGCCGTCTCCGACGTGGTTGAGGGACAACTACGCTTCCCGCTGGCCGTGCGGCTGCCGGAGAAGTACCGGGCCAGCCCCGATGCCGTCGGTTCGATCCTGGTGGCGACACCGTCCGGCGAGCGCATCCCGCTTTCGCGCCTGGCGACGATCCAGACCGTCGAGGGGCCGAGTACGATCACCCGCGAGTGGGGCCAGCGGCGGATCACCGTCACGTCGAACATCCGCGGCCGCGACATGGGCAGCTTCGTGGCCGAGGTCAAGGAGAAGCTGAAGCCGATCGAGGACAAACTGCCGAAGGGCCGCTACTTCATCGAGTACGGCGGCCAGTTCGAGAACTACGAGCGCGCCCGTACCCGGCTTGCGGTCGTCGTGCCGGTCGCGGTCGTCCTGATCTTCACGCTGCTCTACTTCACCTACCACAACCTGACCGACTCGT
>CAZNSL010000483.1:0-5118 GCA_964574975.1 uncultured Alcaligenaceae bacterium
GGTAACGTCGTGCGCGACAGGGACGGCGTCCCCGTGTACGTCCCGTGTGTCGACCCGGCGACGCGCGGCTCCCGCAGGCTCCTGTACGAGTTGTTCGTCGTGAAGTGCTGGTCCGCCTACCGGATCGCCAAGCACTTCAACGCCATCAAGGTCGACGGCTGGGGCGGGTGGACGGAGGGCGGGATCAAGAAATTGCTCTGGAGCGCGTCGGCGGTCGGCGTCTTCATCTGGAACAGGACCCGCCGCGAATTCGACCACGAACAGGAGCGGTGGGCGGTGGTCAAGAACCCCCGGAAGGACTGGGTGGTCTACCACGACCGGAACCTGGCGATCGTGCCGATGGAGTGGTTCACCGCGGCGCGCAAGAAGCTCTCGGCCATGCGCCGCGGGAGTCCGATCACCGGCCGCAAGTTGAGCCGTAACGAGCGGAGCGCGAGCACCCTGTTCAGCGGCACCCTGTTCTGCGGCTACTGCAAGCAGGAGATCAAGCTGATGCGGTCGGCCGGCCAGTACAAGGTCATGGGCTGCATCAACGGGCCGACCGGCAAGCACGCGTGCCAGCTGTGCACCACCAAGAGCACGCGGATCATCGAGAAGTGCCTGCTAGGTTACCTCCTGGGCCGGATCGCGACGGGTCGGGACGTCGAGGACCTGGTGGCCAAGGCGAACAGCTACCTGCTCGAGGAGGCGTCCAAGCCGCGCGTAGACCTGGCGCCGCTCCGGTCGAGCATCCGCGAAAAGGAAGCGGCCATCAGGAAGCTGTTCCAGCGGGTCGAGGGCAGTGGCGACGAGGCCCTCGCCCAGGCGTATGAGAAGCGCATCTCAGAACTCCAGCGGGAGGTGAACGAACTGAAGAACCGGTTGCGTGTCGACGAGGTGCGGTATGCGCCGCCACCGCCGCCGCTGGACCTGGCGACCGTGAAGGCGCTGCTCACGGACTTCGCCGAGTTGTTGAATCAGGAGATCCCCGCCGCCGCGGAGGCCATCCGCGCCCTGACCGGGCGAATCACCATCCGACAGGAAAAGGTCCCCGGCAAGACGCGAGGGGCCAAGTGGATCGCCACGTTTGAGCCGGATTTCCTCGGCTGGCTACGGCAGAGAGCCAAAGGGCAGAATTGTCCAGATTCGGTGACTTTGGAGTACCTTGGTACGCGAAACTGGATAACGCCCGGAACCGCCGAGGTGACCCTCGGCCACGTGCCGAAATACGAGGAAAACGCCGAGAAGGTCAGGGAGCTTGCGGCCAAGGGCGCGAGCATCAACACAATCGCCGAGGCCCTGGGGATTACGTGGGAGCTGGCCAACCACGCGCTCAAGTTCGCCACCAACGGCCAACGGCCCAAGACAAAGCCGCCGGGAAGGCGCACGGGTAAAGGCGACCCTCGGCGGAAAATGATCGACGGCACCGAGGTGGTTCGACTCCGTGACGAGCAACGGCTTCCCTTCAAGGAGATTGCCCGGCGGTTGGGGGTTACTGCATGGGCCATCGGGAGAGCGTACAACCGAGCAAAGCCGGAGACCGTGCGTGAAGCCGCTGAAAAAGGCCAGAGGCCGAAGCGGGGGCGATATTCGCTCTTGGGGCCGGAGGCCGTTGAAGCAATCCGGGCCGGCCTGCGTGCCGGCAGGCGACCGAAGAACATCGCGGCAGAGGTCGGTTGCGGCATATCGACGGTATACCGCATACGAAAGCAGGTGGGTGCTGCCGCGGAGTCGGCTAGCTCGCAATCAACCGAACCGGAACAGGGGTAATTGCACGACCCACTTCGCCAAGAGATAGCGTACCGAAGTGCACCGCAGACCTGTGCGGGTCGGGCTTGGGGTAGAACCGGCATCGGGGTGGGAGACTAGCCGCCGCCACCGCACCCGCCATGGGTCCGGCCAAAAAACCATCGGCGGCGGCGGCACCCCCGACGCGGAAGTACTGGCGTTAGTGGCAAACGGTACCGTCTCGCTGGCCATCTTGCGAACCTGCGTCGGCGTTACAGACCGAAGAGCGCAAAGCCTAACTGCCAAAGCAGAGTCCTCGCGACCGAAGTGCGCCGGTAACGCTCCTCACCGCCGTATGAAACTACTGGCAGCATTGCGTGGGCAGGCCGCCGGAGAAGTGAGTGGCGTCGTACGCGAACGTCATGAGCCGTCCGCCGCGACCGTACGCAATGAGCGACGAACCTTGGCAGAAGCCGAAGAAGCGGACCAGGAAGAGGACAAGGTGACGTAACCGCGGCTCGGACACGCTCCCCTGCCATAAGCGCGGGCTTTCAACGAGGCGAGAAACCGTCGAATTGGGTCAGCGGTGAACGGGCCGGGTGACGAGTAGAACGCCAGCAAGCGTCTGTACGTCGGGATCCCGGTGGTGAGTGTTCGTAGCTGGTTGCCGATTCGATTGCCGCGAGCCACGACCGGCGCGCGGTGAAGTTTTGGCGGAACTTGATCCTTGACCGACTTGGGGTACTAAAACTGATTGCACTCCGAGCGATTCACTCGCATAATCGTCCTTCGTACACTGCCCGTCTGCGGTACGAGGGTCCGATTCGGCTTTTGTCCGGGTCACCCGTCCATGAGGAGGCCGCCAATGAAGTTTGCCATCGGGGCGATGTCCGTCGGCGACGTTTTGGACCGGGGCCTGAAACTCCTGCTCGCCCGCCTGCCCACCTTTTTCCTGATCTACCTGACCGCGATCAGTCCGTTAATCATTTTCCTGATCCTGCAGCCTTTCCTTCTCGAAGGGTCGGGTAGCGCGCCAGCTCTGGGGCTCGCGATCGGCGGACTGGTGACGATCGGGCTTTCCGTCGTCCTGAGCCAGATCGCGACCGCCGCCACGTTGCACGTGATCCTGGAAGAGTTCGTCGATCGGCCGGTTACCGTCGGCCAGGCGTTGTCATTCGCCTTGCAGCGCTTCGCACCCCTGTTGGGGACTTCGATCCTCGCCGGGCTAATCATCATGGTCGGCTTTATGCTGTGTATTGCACCCGGCGTCTATTTCGCAGTCTCTTACATCTTCGCTAGCCAGATCGTGGTGCAAGAGGGCTTGAGCGGCACGCCCGCACTGACGCGCAGTAAGAACCTGATCGCCGACCACCGCGGGCGGGTGTTCGGCGTCATCCTGCTCGTTTACATCGCCAGCTTCCTGATCCAAATGGGACTGGCGTATGGCCTGAATACGGTGCTGCCGGAGCAGGAAGTGATCCCGACCGCTTCCGGTTTCGAGATGCGCACCAAGGCGATCAATCACGTCATTGACGTACTCGTCACCCAGCTCGTCGGGATTATATTCGGCACCTACATGGCCATTTGCTCAACACTCCTTTATCTCGACCTGCGCATCCGTAAGGAAGGACTCGACTTAGAGATCGCGGCCGAACGACAGCACGAAGCTACTGACGGCCCCCCCCCACCCGACAAGTTTCGACCTGTATGAGTCACCCACCGTGGCCTTTGCTTCGGCGACCTGGCCTGGCGGCCTGGGCGTTGGCCGTCCCCAGCCCGCCGCCGGAGCAGGTTCGCCGCCAGGTCGAGGACATCTTCGCGCGGCCGGAGTTCGCACCCGAGGCGCGCGAACCCACCTGGCTCCTCCGCTACTTCACCGGGTTTTTCCGCTGGCTCAGCAACCTGTACGTCGTCGCGCCGGCCCTATATTGGCTCATACTGATCAGCTGCTTGGCGCTCCTGCTGCTGCTGCTCGCGCACATCGCTTACACGCTTTCGCGCGCCTTTAGCTACGACGCCGCGGGCCGCCGGCCATCGAGCGAGGCGGCCCGGCGGCTGCGGGTGTCGGCCGACCTTCATGCCGACGCGCTCCGGCGGGCCCAGGCCGGCGACTACACCGAGGCCATCCGCCACCTGTTCCTATCGCTGGTCCATCAGTTCGACGAAGGCGGCCGCGTGACGTTGCGGAAGGCGGCCACGAACCATGAGTACCTGGCCCTCCTCGACCAGCGGTTGCCGGTGCGGGAGGAACTGGGCGTGTTCGTCGAGGCGCTCGACGAGCACTGGTACGGCCAGCGGCCGGCGGACCGGCCGCAGTTCGACCGGTGCCTGACGCTATACCAACAGCTGGCCGCAACCTGACGAGCCGAGACGCATGGCCAGTCCCCCCCCCGACCCAACCTCCGGCCCCGCACCGCCGATCAACTTCCTCTGGTGGGCCGTGCCGGCGTCTGCCTTCGTACTGCTGGTGGCCCTGGCCATGCTCCTGGGCCGCCCGTCTGACGTGCCCCGCCACGGCACAAGTTACGACGCCGCCGACACGGGCTTCCGCGCCACCTACCTGCTGCTCGACGATCTGGGCTATCCGGTTGAGCGGTCGCGGCGGCCGACCGGCGGGGCGGCCCGATGGCTGCTTTACCCGGAAGAGCCGACGGACAAAGGCGTGGCGGCCCTCGACGACTGGGTCCGGCGCGGCAACCGCGTCCTGCTGGCCAATAAGGATGCGGCCTTCGCCGGCAAGATGGGCGTCGCGCTGCGGGCTAGCCCCGTGTCCGGCCGGCCGGATACCGAACCGGCGACGGCCCCGGACGTCTCCCGACTCGCCCTCGGGTCCATCTGGGTCGAGACCCAAGGCCAGCCGATCCGCACCTGGGGCACGGCCGGCGGTCAGCCGCTGGTCTCCGTCCTCGGACACGGCCAGGGCGAGGTCTGGGTACTCCATTGGCCAGAAGTGCTGCACAACCGCAACCTGCGCCGGGCCGACAATGCCGTTCTCGCCTGCCGGCTGGCCGAGGCGATGCTGGACGGCCGCCCCGGCCCGCTAGCTTTCGACGAGTTCTACCACAGCTTGCGCGACCGGCCCGACGTGCTCGCCCTGCTCTGGCAGCCGCCCATGCGGGCAGTAACGCTAATGGTCCTGGCACTCGCCGGCCTGATGCTCTGGCGCGCCGCGCCGCGATTCGGCCCGCTGCGGCCGCTGCCGCCGCCCAACCGCCGCTCCAAGGAAGAGTTCCTCGACGCCCTCGCCGACCTGCTATACCGTAAGGGCGACCAAGGCGACGCCTTCCGTACCGTCCAGCGTGACCTGCTTCACCGGCTTGAGGATGACCTCGGGCTGCCCCCCGGCGCGCCGCCGGAGCAGGTCGTCGCCGTAGCCGGCCGACGCCGCGGCGTGGCGGCCGAGCGCCACCT
>CAZNSL010000484.1:0-5079 GCA_964574975.1 uncultured Alcaligenaceae bacterium
ATCGCCGGGGGCGACGAGCGGCGACGCCGAGCGAGTAGAACGGCCGCGAGTGCCGCAATCGTACCCACTGCGACCAGCCAGCCAACGTACGAGGCCGGTTCGTCGGGCGGCCGGATGGGGCCGGCGACGCCCTTCGCCTCGTCGAGCGTCGCCCCGGCCAGAGTCGTCTCGACGCGCACCGCGAACGGCTCCCAGGCGATGTCGGTGACCGATTGCCGCCCAGCCGCTCGCACCTTGAGCGCCGGCGGCGGCAGCGGCAGCTCGCCCGGCCGCTCCGGCGACAGGCGGAACGACGCTCGCCAGCGAGCGCGATTCGCCGGCAGTGCCTCGACCGACCCCGGCACCGTTTCGACAATCGTCCAGCCCGACGGGGCAGCGTAGCGCACCGACTCGACCGACAGCGGAGCATCGGCCTCGACGGTCAAGGTCAGCGTCACGGTGCCGACGAGAGCGACGGCGTCCGGTTCGACGGCGGCGCGGGCGGTGACGCCGGCCCGTTCGACCGTCTGGCCGGCTCCGGCAGCGAGCGCGAGTGCGAGGAGCGTCGTCACGGCTGGTGGGCCGCCTTCTGGCGGCGGCGGAAGAAGGCGACCAGGGCGTCGAGGTGGCCGCCGTCGGTGGTCACGTCGATCAGGTCCACGTCGGCTGTCCGTGCCGCGCGGCGCAGCGCGTCGGTGCGCCGCCGAGCGTCGGCCGCGTAGCCGGCCCGCACGGCGGTGTCGGACGTGTCGATCAGCCGGCGCTCGCCCGTTTCGGCGTCGAGCGCTTCGACGAGGCCGACGTTCGGCAGGTCGTCCTCGAACGGATCGCGGGCGCGCACGGCCACGAGGTCGTGCCGCCGCCCGGCCAGGCGCAGGGCACGCTCGAAGCCGGTGCCGCGGAAGTCGCTGAACAGGAAGACGACGGCTCGCCGACGCCGCAACCGGCACAGGGCGTCGAGAGCGAGGCGTAGGTCCGTGCCGCGGTGTTCGGGGCGGAAGAAGAGGATGTCGCGCAACAGGCGCTGGGCGTGGCGGGTGCCCTTGCGCGGCGGCACGAACTGTTCGACGCGATCGGTGAACTGCAACAGGCCGACGCGGTCGTTGTTGTGTAGAGCGGCGAACGCGAGCAGCGCCGCCAACTCGGCGACGGCGGCCCGCTTGGTGAGCCGTCGGCTGCCGAAGTCGAGGCTGGCGCTACAGTCGACGGCGAACAGGACGGTGAGTTCGCGTTCCTCGGTGAAGCGCTTGAGGAACGGCTGGCCAGTGCGGGCGGTGACGGTCCAGTCGATGGCGCGGACATCGTCGCCGGGCTGGTAGGGCCGCACGTCGGCGAAGGCGAGTCCGGTGCCCTTGAAGGCGCTGTGGTACTCGCCGCCAAGGAGGTTGACGACGGCGCGGCGGGAGCGCAGTTGCAGCCGGCGGACCTGGCGCAAGAGTTCGGTCGAGAGCATGGGTCAGGGCGGCTCGTGGCCGAGGGCGCGCAGTTTGTCGGCGAGTTCGGTCGCCCGGCGCTCGGCGTCGTCGGCGCGTCGCCGTTCCGTCTCGGCGCGTCGCCGTTCCGTCTCGGCGCGCTGGCGCTCGGTGTCGGCGCGCTGGCGCTCGGTGTCGGCCTGTTCCGCATAGTCCGCGACATCGAGGAACTTTCGGCCGTCGGGACCGTACAGGTTTAGCTCCCCGTCGGGCGTCAGTTCGAAGCGCACGCCCAGCCGAGGGCTAACGTAGTTCTGCATCTGCGGCACGGCGACCAGGCTCGATCCGGCGCGGCGGTAGCCCTGCAACGTCCCGCGGTCGGGGTCGTAGACGTAATACTCCTCGACGCCGAAGCGATCGTAGAAGTCGAACTTGGCCCGCATTCGGCCGGCCCGGTTGCCCGGCGACATCACCTCGAAGACGACCGTCAGCGGGACGCCACCCTCCTCCCACTGCTGGTAGGAACCGCGGTCGCCCTTCGGCCGGCCGAACGCGACGTACACGTCCGGGGCGGTGCGCGTCTTCGGGTCACACTGCACCGGATACCACAGGTTGTCGCCGGCTACGAAGACGTTTGGATCGTCCTTGAAGACGACATCCAACCCACCCTTGATGGTGACGATGTAGCGGTACTGTTTGGTGTTGTCGGCAATGGGGCGTCCGTCGCTGTCGGGGTAGACGACTTGCCCGGTCGTCGCAGCTCGCATGGTTGGGCCCTCGCGCCTGGGAATGCCGTGATCGTACCGTGGCCGTAGCGGCGACACCAGCGGAGTTGGCGCTTGCACGTGGGCGAGGTGGCCCCGAATGGCGCGGCGGGTGAAGCTCGTTGTTCGGTTGCGTCATCGAAACCTACAAAGAGTTTGTCCGGTTCGGTTGCAATCCCCCGGCGAGCGGGGTCTGCCCCGAAGCCGCCCGCAGTGTCCATTCCGACGACCGAAGTCGCGAGGCATGCCACCCATGGAAACGACCCCCGCAGCCGCCGCCCCACGCAGGCCGAAAGACCCGCACCTGCCACCCCTCATCAAGATCGGAGACCTGATCGCACCAAAGGCCCCTGAGGACATCGAAGCGGCCGGGTTGGGCGATCGGACGCTCGTAGACCTGGCCGTCAAACTCGCGTGTACGACGGCCCGGTTCACGACGGATTGGTTGGCCGAGCGCCTGCACCTGTCCTTTAACCTGACGCGCGCCGTGCTGACCGAAATGTCCATCGACATGCTAATCGAGGAGACGATGCGAGGGTCGGAGGGCCGGTCGCACTACCGCGTCACGCAGCAAGGCCGCGATTACGCCGCGCGGTTGCAAGAGATTTCCCGCTACGTCGGGCCGGCCCCGGTCAGCCTGGAAGCCTACCGGGCGATGCTGCGCTGGCAATTCGCCAACACGCCCCAGGTGACGCCGGAGCACGTGGCCACCGCCCTGTCCGAACTGGTCCTGACGGACGAAGCCAAACTCATGGCCGGCCTGGCCGTTTCCTCCGGCCGTAGCCTGTTCATTCACGGCCCCTCGGGCAACGGCAAGACCAGCATCGGTCGGCAAATCCATGCGGCTCTCTCGGGCGACTACTGGATTCCGTACTGCCTCCGCGCGGGCGACACGGTCATCCGTTTGTACGACGACCAGGTTCACCAGCGAACCGACACGTCCGGCAAGCGGATCGCGGCCATCGATAACCGCTGGGTTCGCATCCGCCGTCCCATGGTCGTCGTGGGCGGCGAACTGACGCTGGAATTTCTCGACCTCGTCTACAGCCCCACGACGCGGACCTACGAGGCTCCGCCCCACCTCAAAGCCAACGGCGGCGTGTTCCTCGTCGACGACTTCGGCCGCGAGCGCGTGTCGCCCGACCAGTTGCTCAACCGGTTCATCACGCCGATGGAACACCAGATCGACTACATGACTCTGGTCACGGGTCAGAAAATCCAGGTGCCGCTGCGGCAGGTGCTCATCATCGCCACCAATCTAAGCCTGGAGCGGGTGACGGACCCGGCCTTTCTGCGACGGATGGGTTACCGACTTTACCTGGACTACCCCACGCCAGAACACTACGCCACGATATTCCGCACCTACGCCGAGCGCGTCGGGGCCGTCGCCCCTCCGGACATCATCGACCGGTTGCTGACCCGCTACGAAGCCGAAAAAAGGGAGCTTCGTGGTTGCCAGCCGCGCGACCTGATCGAGCGGGTCCGCGACATCTGCCGCTTTCACAATCGACCGCTCGAGTTAACGCCGGAGGTCCTCGACCTGGCCTGGGTCGGTTATTTCGGCCACGAGCTACCCGCGGCCATCGGGACCGAAGGTGCGTCAACCAATGACGGCCGCTCGGCCGCGTCCTGACGGGACGGGTACGACTCGTTTCCCGGACAGCAGAAGCCCGAACGCCGTCGAGACGGCCACTCACACCGACCGGACGCACCATGCATCAAATCCGTTTGACCCTTGCAACTCTACTTTTCGTCGCCGGCTTCGCGCTTGCCGACGAGAAGCTCAAGGGCATCGCCTGCCGCTCCGTCCACTTGCAGTACCCCGGCCCGGCCGGCACCGCGTTCTACAACGAGGTGGCCGTGGACCGCTCGGCCCCCGGCACCTACTTCTGCGTTTGCGGCTTCAACAAGGGCTACTTCGGCATTCAGGAACTGGCGAGCGGCAAGAAGCTCGTCATCTTCTCCGTCTGGGATCCGGCGTCGGCCCAGAACCCGAAGTCGGTGCCGGAGGCGAAGCGCGTCAAGCTGTTGCACCAGGGCGAGGGCGTTCGCGTTGGCCGGTTCGGCAACGAGGGCACCGGTGGCCAGTCGTTCTTCGACTTCGATTGGAAGCCCGGCGAGACCTACCGCTTCCTCGTGACGGCCAAGCCCGACGGCGAGCGCACCGCCTTCGCCGGCCACATCTGGCGGCCGGACGCGAAGGCGTGGAAGCATCTGGTCACGTTCTCGACGATCACCGGCGGCAAACCGCTCGGTGGCTACTACTCGTTCGTCGAGGACTTCAAGCGCGATCGCGTTTCGACGACCAAGACGCGCGAGGCCCACTTCGGTAACGGCTGGGTGCGCGCCGCCGACGGCAAATGGCAGCCGCTCGGGAAGGCCCGCTTCACCGCCGACGCGAATCCGGTGACGAACATTCGCGCGAAGCTCGACGGGTCGCGCTTCGTGCTGGCGACCGGCGGCGACGTTGCGGTCGGGGACGTGCAACTCAAACAGACGATGGAACGGCCGGCCGGCGACGCGAAGCCGCCGGCGGACTTGCCGACCGACCGGGATTGAACCCGGTCGAGGCCGTGCGGTACGTCACAACTTGAAGGCGCGGTCGAGGCTGCGCAGATACCACGTGAACAGCGACCCCATGACGATGGTGCCGGCGAGTAGCCCCCCGAACCACAGCCAGCGCTGCGGGCCCGCGTAATCCGTCAGCGGGATCAGGATGGTGGCGAATGCCAGCCCCAGGCAGACGAGGCCGAACAGCATGATGAACAGAACCTTCCAGGCCGGCATCGGTGGCTCCGCGGCGGACGAGCTACACGCAAGGCTGCGTCGAGTCTAACAGGTCGCTGACCGACTCGCAAGAAGTCGTGGACTGGAGTTCACCCACTGTTGTCAGCGTGGAGATAGATCTTGGGATGGGGGTGGAG
>CAZNSL010000485.1:0-5073 GCA_964574975.1 uncultured Alcaligenaceae bacterium
GTGCATCCGCCCGGCGTTCTTGACCGGCAGCGTGCTTTGCTCCTGAAGGACGACGGCGTCGTAGCCGCCGCTGCGGATCGCGTCGCCGGCCTGGCCCGCGTTCCAGTGCGTCCGCAGCGACGCCCCGCCGGCGCTGACGAGATCGTGCCGGAACGGCTTGCCCCGCGCGGCCGCGAGCCGGCCGACCAGACCGGGCAGGTCGTTGCGCGCCGTGAAGCTGTTGCCGATGAAGAGGACGGTTTTCGGCGTCATGCGTCTCGTCCTATGCGCCGGGGACACTCCCGCCAGAGGTCGGCCGGCGCGGTCGCGACCGAGCCGTTCGACGGTCCACAGTTGCCGCCGTAGAGCGGCGAACGTCGGGCCTACGTTGGCGCGCTACCAACTTAGCGATCCGAAGACGGCGCGGCCGGTGGGCGGGCCACCGCCGCGATCGACCGGACCAACTGCTGGCCGTCGAACGGCTTGGTCACGATCGCGGTTCGTGGGCTGACCGGCAGGGCACCGGCCCCCTCGGCGTCGGACGCGCTCGTCGCCAGGAGGAACCCGATGCCTTCGCAGCCGGCGTCCGCGAGAACGGCTCGGGCTAACTCCACGCCGGTCGTGTCGGACAGGTGCATCGCCGCGACGATCGCGTCCGCGCGGAACCGCTTCGCTAATTCGATGGCCTCCCGCCCGGACCCGGCGGTGTGGACGTCCACGACACCGAGTTCGGCGAGGTAGCGACGGATAATCCCGGCCTGGGTCCGCGATGGCTCGGCGAGGACGACCGTTCGGACGGCCGGCCGCGCGACGGATGGCGGCGTGACCGCGGTCGTTTCCGGAGCGGAGCCGAGGCTGGCCGTCGGGTTCGACGGGTTGACGCCACTCGGAGCCACCGACGGCCGGGCGTCGGTCAGGCCCGCGGCGGCCTTCAACTCTTCGAGTGCCCGGACCAGATCGCTCATCGTCGGGAGACGGTCGGCCGGGTCTTTCGCCGCCATCCGCTGGAAGACGGCGTCCAGCGCCGGCGGCACGTCGGGTCGATCCGCGGCGAGCGACGGAATGGGCGCATCCCGGTGCTTCAGGAGTAGCGCCATAATCGAACCCGCGGTGTAGGGCGGCCGGCCAGTCAGAAGGAAGTACAGGGTGCAGCCGAGGCTGTAGACATCCACGCGCTGGTCGACCGCCGTCGAGTCCAGGGCCTGTTCCGGGGCCATGTAGTCGACCGTCCCCACGATCCCGCCGGCCCGGGTCAGTGAGGTATTCGCCCCCGACTCCGCGCCGCCGGCCGCCGTCAGGCGGGCCAGCCCGAGGTCGGCGACTTTGACCGCGCCGGCCTCGTCGCGGAGTAGGTTCGCCGGCTTGATGTCCCGGTGGACGATGCCCTGGGCGTGGGCGTACTCCAGCCCGCGGGCCGCCTGGAGGATGCACTCGACCGCGTCGGCGGCCGACAACGGGCCGCCCCGTTCCACTTCGGTCGCCAGGTCGCGGCCGTTCACGAACTCCATCACCAAAAACGGCCCGCGCTCGGACTCGTCGGCGTCGAACGCCATGACGATGTTCGGGTGCGCCAGCCGCGCGATCGTCTCGACCTCGCGCTGGAACCGCTGGGCGAACTGCGCGTTGCCCGCCACCTCGTTCGCCAGGACCTTGATGGCGACGACGCGCTTCATCCGGCGGTGCCGAGCCTTGTACACGGTCCCCATGCCGCCGGCACCGAGCCGGGCGAGGACGTCGTAGTTGCCGACGCGGAGGTCCTCCAACCGGCGCTCCAGGACGGCGTCGGCCTGGTATTCGGTCAGGTGTCCCGCGGCCACCCAGTCCCGAGCCAGGGCCAGTCCGTCGGCCACCGACTCCGGATCGGCGGCCAATGCGAGCAGTTCGCCGACGCCGGACAGGCCACTGGCCTCCAGGTTGCGCAGGAACTCCTCCCGCGACCCGCCCGCGATCGTCTGGTCGGTCGCCATCGGTCACCTCCCTCGTTCGCCGTCGCCTTCGTAACCGGGGAGTCGAACCACGAGGTCGAACTCCCCGATGTCGCTGGCGAACGCAATCGCCCATCCCCCACCCGTCGGGATCGCCGCGCCGGACGCCACAGTCGGCGTCGCCAGCGTGAAATGGTGCGGCGTCCCGAACGCGAGCGTCTTCGCCTGGCCGGCGATGACGTTCGCCAACTCGCCGGCGCAGTCGCGTACCATGATGTCGTCCGGCTCGACCCCCGTCTCGGCCAATACCCGACGGGCGATGGCCGTGGCCGTCGCCGCCGGGAGGGCCACGGCTAACCACCCCGCGCTGGCCCCAGCCAGCGGGAGGATAGCCGTCACGTCGCCGCGTCCCGGGCCGCCGGGCGTCCAGAACCGATCGCGCTCGACCGCCTCCACACCGGCCATTTCCCGGAGCGTGGTGGCCACGGCCGCGACGAACGGTTCGAGCAACTCGTCGGGTCTCGTCACGGTCTCACCCCCGCGGCCGTCAGCCGACCAACTGGTAGAACCCACCCTTCAGCGCCTCGACGCGGCGGAACGCACCGTCGAGGTTCAACGTCGTTTCGGCCCCGCCGAGGATCAGGTAGCCGTCGGGCCGCAGCAGCCGGGCCACCTTGCCCAGGATGGCCGACTTCGTCGCCACGTCGAAGTAGATCATCACGTTTCGCAGGAACACCAGGTCGAACCGCGGCAGGACCGGCCACGGCCGAGCCAGGTTGAGTTCGCGGAATTCGACCATCCGGCGCACGTCCTCGTTCAACTCCCAGGTGGACCCGTGCTGCCGGAAGTGTTTCACGAGCAAGGCGGCCGGTAGCCCGCGGTTGGCCTCGAACTGGCTGTACCGGCCCTCGCGCGCCCGGGCGAGAACGTCCCGCGAGATGTCGGTGGCGAGGACGTTCACCCGCCAATCGGCCAGCTCGGGGAAGTATTCGCGGAGCAGGATCGCCAGGCTGTACGGCTCCTGGCCTGTCGAACAGGCCGCGCACCACACGTCCAGCCGCCGCTCGGCCGCGCGGCGGCGGATCGTGTCGGGCAGGACCGCGGTGCGGAGCGTCGCGAACGGGTGATGGTCGCGGAAGAACGACGTTTCCGTCGTGACCATCGCCTCGACAACGCGGCCTGCCAGTACCCCGTCGGCTCCCGCGCGGAGCCGGCCAACGAGTTCCCCGATCGACCCGAGGTTGAGTTGCCGGGCCACGGGGGTGAGCCGGCTTTCGACCAGGTACTCCTTTCCCGGTTCCAGGACGATGGCGCTCTGGTCCCGCACCAGCCGGCAGACGTAGTCGAAATCCCCGGCGGTCATCGGCCCACCCCCCGGCCGGCCCGGACCCGTCGGACGACTTCGGGGGCGATGGTTGTCAAGGGCATGACGCGATCCGCCAACCCCGCTCGGGCGACGAAGCCGGGCATGCCCCAAACGACGGACGTGGCCTCGTCCTGGGCGATGACCTGACCGCCGGCCTCGCGGATCGCCTCGCAGCCGCGTAGCCCGTCCTGACCCATCCCGGTCAGCACGACGGCCAACGTCGCCGGCCCGAAGGTCCGCGCGACCGACCGGAACAGCACGTCGGCCGCCGGTCGGCAGGAGTTTTCCGGCGGGTCCTGGTTGAGTTGGACGGACACGCGGGTACCCGTTTGGGCGACGACCATGTGGAAGTCGCCGGGGGCGATCCACGCATGCCCCGGTCGCAGCAGGCCACCCGTCGTGCCCTCCTCGACGGCCAGTGCCGACTTCGCGGTCAGGCGCTCGGCCAGAAGTCGCGTGAACACCGGCGGCATGTGCTGGACAACGACGAACGGGACGGGCAGGTCCGCCGGCAACCCGTCGAAGAACGCGGCGAGGGCGTTGGGGCCGCCCGTCGAGGTAGCGACGGCGACGACATCGACCGCGGCGCGGGCGACGTCCAGGCGCGGCGGCGGGAGGGCGACCGGCGCGCCGCGGTTGGTTCCGCGGCCACACAGGGCCTTGATCTCCGGGACGAGTTCGTCGCGCACGACCTGGAGCGAGGCGTCCAAACTGCCGGTCCCGGCCGGCTTCGTGAAGTAGTCGGTGGCCCCGAGAGCGAGGGCGTCGAGCGTCGCCGCCGCGCCGCGCTCCGTCAGAGCGCTGAACATGATGACGGGGAGTTTCGGGTACACCTTGCGAATCTCGCGCAGCGTGGCCAGCCCGTCGAGTTCCGGCATCTCCACGTCGAGGATCACCAGGTCGGGGTTGACCTGCGGCAGCTTCGCCAGCGCGATCTTGCCGTTGGCCGCCGTGCCGACGACCTCCAAGTCGGGATCGGCGTCCAGCACCTCGGCGATGAGCCGGCGGAACACCACCGCGTCGTCCACGATCAGGATGCGAGTCTTCGCCACGGGTCACTCCGCGAACGCGTCGAGCAAGCTGAGCTTGGCCACCAGAATCTCCTTGGTGAACGGCTTCATGACGTACTCGTTGGCCCCGGCTTCCAGCGCCCGGATGACCTGTTCCTGTTCGGTCTCGGTCGTGACCATCACGATCCGGACCCGGTCGTAAGCGCGGTCGGCCCGCGCCGCCTGGATGAATTCGAGGCCGTTCATGACCGGCATGTTCCAGTCCACGAGGACGAGGTCGATGCCCGGATCGCGCCGCAGCACGTCCAGTCCTTCGCGGCCGTTGCCGGCCTCGACGACCTCCAGGCCGGCTTCGGTGAGGTAGCTGCCGATCACGGCCCGGACAGTCCGCGAATCGTCGATAACCAGTGCCCGCATGGTCGCCCTCCTCAGTGGGTCTACATTTTAGCCCGACGCGCCAGCGAGGGAGAGACGGCTCCCCCTCGCTGGCGCATCGGGCTGAAAACGACCCGCCGCACTAGTACCGGAACTGCCCGACGAGTTGCTGGAGGCCCAGCGCCAACCGCGAGAGTTCGTCGGCGGAATTCTTGGTATCGCTTGCCCCCTCGGTCGTGCCGCGGGCGGCGGCGGCCACGCCGGTGACGTTCTGCGCGATCTCGCTGCTGCCGCGGGCCGCCTCGGCGACGTTGCGGCCGATCTCCCCCGTCGTCGCCGTTTGCTCCTCGACCGCGCTGGCGATGGTGTTCTGAATGTCGTTGATCTGGTTGATGATCGTGCCGATCTGCGCGATCGC
>CAZNSL010000486.1:0-5063 GCA_964574975.1 uncultured Alcaligenaceae bacterium
GGCGCGTTGCCGACCTCGGCTGCGGCCCCGGCACCAGCACGGCCGTCTTACGGCGGCGCTGGCCCGACGCCGACATCCTCGGCCTCGATTCGTCGCCGGAGATGATCGCCGCCGCCCGCGCCGCTGACCCGGCCGCAACATGGGACGTGGCCGATATCGCCGACTGGTCGCCAACCGAGCCATTCGACGTGGTGTTCGCCAACGCCTCCCTGCACTGGTTGCCGGACCATGCGACGCTGTTGCCGCGGCTGGTGCGGCACGTCGCGCCGGGCGGGGCGTTCGCCGTGCAGATGCCGTCCCACCTGCATTCGCCCGTCCACCGATTGATGGTCGAGATCGCCGACCGGCCGGAGTGGCGCGAGCGCACGGCCGGGGCGCGCGGCGCGATTGTCGTGGAAGGTCCGGAGTTCTACTACGACGTGCTCGCGCCGCACGCCCGGCACCTGGACGTGTGGGTGACGGAGTACCTCCACATCCTCGACGAGCCCGCGACGATCGTCGAGTTCTTCCGCGGCAGTGGCTTACGGCCGTTCTTGGAGGCACTGGCCGACGACGCCGAGCGACGACGCTTCGAGGAGTTGCTGTTAGCCGGCGTGACGGCGGCGTACTCACGGCGGGCCAATGGCGAGGTGTTGTTCCCGTTCCGCCGGCTGTTCGCGGTGTGTTACCCGTGAGTCATTCCTGCTCTGTTGAACTGTTGCCGAGCGGGGGGGGGGGGCCCCCCCAGGGGGGGTGGGGGGGGGGGGGGGGGGCCCCCCCCCCCCCGCCGCGCCCCGGCGCAGCAACGCCGTCAGCCGCCGGGCCACCGCGGCGCGGTCGGCGTACGATCGGCCGTCGTGGTACAGCCACGTCAGCCAGTTCGCCAGGCCGATCGCGACACCGGTGCGGTCGAGCGCCCGGACCAACGCTTCGTCCCCGCGGCCGCGGTACGCCGCCAACCCGGCCGCCCACAGCGCCTCGTCGCCGCCGGCCAGGTCGCCGAGCAGCCGCGCCAAATCGACGGCGACGTTGTCGAGCTTGACGCTGCCGTAGTCGATCAGGCCGGTCACAGCGTTGCCAGTGAACAGGACGTGGTCGTGCCACACGTCGCACAGGCACGGCTGCACTGGCACCGGGTCGCCGAACGGCGCTAACAGGACGGGCACGGCGTCGATTAGCGCCGGCAGCCGCCGCCACGCCGCTGTGGCCGGTTCCGTCACCGGGTCTCCGGCCGCGAACATTGGCCGCCAGCCCACCGCCACCCGTTGCCTCCACGCCGTCGCGGCCGCCAGCCGCCGTTCGATGGCCGGGCACGGCCGCCGCACGGGGATCGCCGGCTGCCAGATTTCGTGGAGCCGGGCGACAGCGGCACATGCGGCGGCGATGCGCTGCCGCGACGGGTGCCGGGCGAAGTCGGCCACGCCGGGTTTCCACTCGGTCAGGTCCCACGCCCGGCCAGCGAGGTGCGCCGCCGCAAACGGCCGCGGCACAAACGTCAGTCCAGCGTCGCACGCCGCGCGCATCAGGGTGTGGACGGCGCGCAGTTCCGCGACGGTGCGGCCGGCTGGCCATGCCCGCAGGCAGCACTCCCCGACCGAGGCCGCGACGCGCCACAGCCGCGCGCCGCTGAAGCCGCCCGCGTTGCCGAGTGGGCGGACCTCGGCCGCGGCGACGCCGAGCGCCCGCAGAGCCGAGCGAACGGTCTCGTCGGGGACCGGAGACATTCCACCGACCCGAATTGAACGGAGGCGACGGTCGAATTGTAGCCGGTGGGGGCGGGAATTCCGCTCGGCCCCTGGCGGCGGAGGCGTCGTTCGCGTATACTCCGCTGTTGCGGCCCGCCGCGCGGCCGTGGGACGCGCCGGCCGACTCGTCCGCCGCCCGCACCGGACCCCCCGGGTCATGCAGTCCGCGTTCCTCGACTTCAACCTGCCGAACGCGACGACGTGGTTCTACCTGTCGGCCGTCCTCGCCGTCGCCCTGGTCTTCAAGTTCAACCGCGTCCTGTCCCTGCGCAACTGGGACCTGCTCACCCTGTTCGCCCTGGTGCCGGGGTTGCTCCTGCTCCAGTGGGCCGACGCCAACGTCGATTCGGACCCAACCACCCCCCGCGCCCGGTGGGTCGGCTATCTGTGGCTGTTGGTCGGGTCGGCGTACTTCTTCGTCCGCTGCCTCGTCGATCTGGCGCTGGTACGTCGGCCGGCCCTGGAGCCGAACCTCAACCGGGCCGGCCTCACCTGGCTGATTTGCACTCTGTTCGTCTGCCTCGGTGGGGCGGCGATCCGCAAGCCGCCGGAGCCGGAAATCGGCAAGGGTAGCGCGGCCCTGGAGCGTGGGCAGGAGGCCGTCGCCGAGATCGTCAACCAGACGGCCGGGCCGCCGATCGACGGCCGCGGCACTCGCTTTTGGGTCGAGCGCGGCCTGGCCGGACTGTGTCACCTCGCCGTCGTGCTGGCCCTGGTCGCCATCGGCATCTTGCATTTTCAGGACGCCGCCGCCGGTCTGGCTGCCGCGGCGCTGTACCTAACCTTGCCCTACGTGGCGTACCACGTCACGCAAATCCATCACGTTTGGCCGACGGCGTTTCTGCTCTGGGCGGTCGCCGCATACCGCCGGCCGTGCGTGGCCGGCGTGCTGGTCGGCGTTGCCATCGGCAGCATTTTCTTCCCGGTGCTGACGCTGCCGGTCTGGATCGGCTTCTACTGGGGCCGCGGCGTGCGGCGGTTCCTGTTCGGGCTGACGCTGGCGTGCGGCGCGTGCCTGGCGACTACCGCACTCGTGCTTTGGCTCGACGGCTCGCTGGCCGCCAACCTGCGGCACTCGTTGGGCCTCTCCGACTGGCAGCCGTGGAAGGTGCCGGTGGCGCAAAGCTTCTGGACCGGCGTCCACTGGGCGTACCGCATCCCGGTGTTCATCGCCTACATCTGCTTTGTCGCAGTGACGGCGTTCTGGCCGAACCCGAAGACGCTGGCGCAGCTCATCGCCCTGTGCGCAGCGAACCTGATCGGCCTGCAGTTCTGGTACGCCGACCGCGGCGGCGTCTACGTCCTGTGGTATCTGCCGCTTCTCATCCTGCTGGTGTTCCGGCCGAACCTGAGCGACCGCCGACCGCCGCCGATCCCGCCGGGCGAAGGCCGCCTCGGCCGGTGGCTTGCGGCGCGCGCCGGGTCGCTGATCCGCCGGCTGCGCCGTCGCAGTCCGACTCCGGCGTAACGCCGATCCCGAAACGCCAACGGGGAGGCCCGTCGGCCTCCCCGTGCGAACGAAAACGGGCATCGGACGGTCGGGTGACCTTACGCGCCCGGCGTGACCGGCGTACCGCCCATCGGCTTTGGGGTGGTCGCCGGGGGCATCGGCGCGGTGCCGCCCATCGGCATCGGGGTGGCGGCCGGCGGCATTGGGGCGGTGCCGCCCATCGGCGTCGGGGTGGTAGCCGGTGGCATCGGGGTGCCAGCATGCGGCATCGGGGCGTACGAAATCGGCGCGCCGTAGCCGTAGCCGTAGCCGCAGCCGCCGCAGCCGCTCGAGTAGCCACCCGAGTAGCAACCACCGCAGCCCTGCGAATAGCCGCAACCACCGTAGCCGCAACCGTGCGAGTGGCCGCAACCGCCGTAGCCGCAACCGTGCGAGTGGCCGCAACCGCCGTAGCCGCAGCCCTGCGAGTAGCCGTAACAGCCGCAGCCCTGCGAGTAGCCGTAACAGCCGCAGCCCTGCGAGTAGCCGTAACAGCCACAGCTCTGCGTGTAGCCGTAGCAGCCGCCGCAACCGTGGCCGCGGCTCCGATGGCACGCCGGCGCGTCCGTCATGCCTGCCAGCGTCGCCGCAAGAAGAACTCCGTACATCGGTGCAGTCCTCTAGATGAGAGAGTCTCTCGCGGACGACCCAGTGCCGACCGCGATGGCGGCTATTCAATCTGGGGTATTTGGAGAAGTCAATAGTTTGGGCAAGTTGTAAGGAGGTAAAATCTTGGGCCGGCACGACCCTCCCGAATTGGACAAAGCGCGTAAGATGCTTCGGGTGGCGTCTTGCGTTGCCGTCGCGGTTGGGTCATAATCCTTCTTGACCTCGCCGCGTGTGTACACCCACGGAACCGGCCCGATGGCTCTGTCCGACGACGATCGCTCGGACGACATCTTCCAGCCGGGCGGCCGGTTGCGGCCGGACGTCTTGCAAGATTGTGCGACCCAGGCCCTGACCGAAGCACTGCGCTTCGCCCGGGCGACGCGCTGGGATAGCGTCCGCAGCCCGCACCTGTTCATGGGGCTGTTGGCCAGTGGCGACCCGGTCGTCCGCGACTGGGGCGAGCGGCTGGGAGCCGACCTGCCGGGCCTGATCGAGCAGTTCCGCGAGCTGTTCCACCAGGACGAAGGCGAGTGCGATGCCTACCTGGCCCTGCACCGCGAATTCCTGTCCGACAACGTCATTCGCATGTTGCGCGAGGCGTGCCAGCGGGCGGCCGACAACGACCGGCCGTACGCCACGCCGATGGACCTCTTGATCAGCCTGTTCACGACGCCGCAGAGCATCGTCGCGGAGTGCTTCGAGCGCATCGGCGTCACGGCGGCCCGCCTGACCGAATTGGCGGTGATGGCCGAGCAGCACGCGGACAAACTGAGCTAACGACAAGCAAATGAGCCCGACGCGCCAGCGAGGGAGGGAACGGCGTCCCTCGCTGGCGCGTCGGGCAATAGCGTCTACCAGTGCGTATCGCGGCGGGCGTTCTGGTCGTGCCGAATTTACCGCACCGCTGTAATCCGCCCACCCCGCAACCTCCTCGTCCGCGACCGACGACTTGCCCGTTTCCCGTCACTTCTCCTCTAGGGGCCGCCCGCTGCCGCGGCGTATCATCGGGGGGCAGGAATCGCCCGCCGGGAGTCTTCCCCGATGACGCTTCGCATCCGTTGGTTGACGCTGCCCGTCGCGGCCCTGGTCGCAACCGGTTGCCGTTCGACGTGCTGCCGCAAAGTCTCGCCGCCACCGGTCCCGGTGGTGACGCGGCCCCCGGCCGCCTATGCCCCGCAGCCGGCCGCCGAGGTGCTGCCGCCAGCCGCCCCGCCGGTGATCGCGCCACCGCTGGTCCCGGC
>CAZNSL010000487.1:0-5060 GCA_964574975.1 uncultured Alcaligenaceae bacterium
CGTCCTGTTCGACGGCTTCTTCCCGGCCGCGGCGGCCGGCGACGAGCCGCACAAGCCGGCGCGGGCCGGCCTGCACGAGATGGGCCTGCCGTACGTCCACGACCCAGCGGTGACGCGGCATCTGGCGGCGTTCCTGCGCGCTCAGGCGAGCCGGGAGCGTCAGCCCCCTGAGACTTCGCCGACTCAGGGGGCTGACGCCCCCCGCTCGCCTACAGCCGTCGATGCCATCCTCTTCAACGGCGGCGTCTTCCAGCCCGCGGCGCTGCGCGAGCGGCTCGTCGATGTCATGCGCGCCTGGTCGCCGGCCGGCTGGGAGCCGCTGGTGTTGACGACGCCGTCGCTCGATTTGGCGGTGGCGTGGGGCGCGGCCGCGTATGCGTGGCTGCGGCACACCGGCGGCCGGCGCATCGGTGGCGGTACGGCCCGCTCGTACTACGTCGGCGTTCATGGAGGTGGTGAGGTGGTGGGGTTGCGAGGTGGTGACGAACCCGCTCCCACCACCTCACCACCTCACCACCTCACGACCGTCGTCTGCGTGGTGCCGCGGCGGCTCGAAGAGGACCGCGAGATCGTGCTGGCCGAGCCGGAACTGGAGCTGACGCTCGGACAACCGGCGTCGTTCCCGCTCTACACCTCGACGGTGCGCGACGACGTGCCGGGCCGCGTGTTGCAGGTCGCGCCGGAACAGTTGCAGCCCTTGCCACCGCTGACGACCGTACTGCGGGCCGGCAAGAAGGCCGGCGGCGCGGCGAAGCAGGTGCCGGTGACGTTGGCCGCCAAGAGTACGGCCGTCGGCACGCTGGAGCTGTACTGCGTCGCCAAGGACAACAGCACCCGCTGGCGGCTCGAATTCAACACCCGCGACGTGGTGCCCACGCCGGACGAAGGCGAGGCCGCGGACGCCGACGCGCCCGACGTGGGCGTCACCGATGTGCTGCCGGAGGACCTGGTGCAAGCCGGCGTCGCGTGTCTGCGGGCCGTGTACGCCGACGGCACCGCCGAGCCGCGCGAGCGGACCAAGGCGCTCGAAGCTGCCCTGGACATGCCGCGCCAGGACTGGCCGACCGGCCTGTGCCGTCGGCTCGCCGATGCGCTGGTCGAACTCGCCGACGGCCGATCGCGCTCGCCGGCGCACCGCGGCCGGTGGTACAACCTGCTCGGCTACTTGCTGCGGCCCGGCTTCGGCGACCCGCTCGACCGCTTCCGCGTCGATGCGTTGTGGAAGCTCTTGAACGCCCCGAAACCCGGCGGCGGGCCGGTGCAGCCGGAGGGCGGGGCCGACGTGTGGATCCTGTGGCGGCGCGTGGCCGGCGGGCTGTCGGCGGCCCAGCAGCAGACGCTGTTCGAGCGCCTGCGGCCGGCGCTATTGGGCAAGGGCAAGGCAGTCGTGAAGCCGGGAGCGAACGAGTTGGCCGAGATGTGGCGAGCCGCCGCCAGCCTGGAGCGACTCGACCCGGTGCCGAAGATGCTGCTCGGCGACACGCTGTCGAAACAGCTCAAGCGTAGCCCGACGCCGACCTACGGCTTCTGGGCGCTGACGCGGCTCGGGGCGAGGGTCTTCCTCTACGGCCCGCTCAACGGCGTGTTGCACCCGGACGTGGCCGGGGCGTGGATCGACCAACTCCTCACCTTCGCGCCGGGCCACGAGGGCGAGGCCCGCGACTGGGCGTTCTGCCTGGCACAGCTCGCCCGCATGAGCGGCCAGCGCGCGCTCGACATCGACGACGAGCGGCGAACCGCGGTGCTGGCGGCCTTGAAGGGCCAGTCGATCCCGGCGGAATGGCGGCGCGGCGTGACCGAGGTGCTGACGGAGACGGCGGCGGAGTCGTCGCGGCTATTCGGCGAGTCGCTGCCGATCGGGTTGCGGCTGCGGGGGTGATATCAGCGCCGACGACGGTAGTAGTGGACGTTGAGAACCTCGACGCGATGGGTTTGCGGGTCCGCTTGGAAGTAGACGGTTAGTGGAGCGACGCTTACCATGCGCCGCCGACCGGCGCGCGACTCGCCAGCTTGCGTGGGTCGTCGCCGCAGTAGGTCGTCGATTTCGGACAGTGCGGCGTTCAAGGCCGCCGTCTCACGGCCGTCGCCTTGGACCGTCGTCTCGTAGAACGAGACGAGGTATTGAAGCACATCGTCGGGCCAGTGAACGTCGTAGTTCATGACGGCTCCCGCGACATGTATCCGCGTCGCCGCAACTCCTCGAACAATTGTGCCGAAGTCACGTACTGGCCCTGGCGGATTTGCTCCAGCGAGCGCTCCGCTTGGGCCTCGGCTTCCGGCGTCGAGAAGATCGCGTGCGCTGCGTCGTACAGGAGTCGTCGGTACTCTTCGTCGGACAACACGACCGCAACGGTCTTACCGTCGGCATCGCGCAGTTCGGTTCGCTCGCCGTTGAGCGCGAGCTGCGCCCGCAGTTCGTCGGTCAAGGTGATGGCACTCATCGGTGGCTCCTCGTCGGGACGCCGCCATTCTACCGGCCCGCACAAACCGATACTATCGAATTTCTTAGTCGGCAGAAAACCGGCGGAAGATGATCCGGACAACGAAGAGTCGTGGGACGAGCAAGTCGCCAAATTGTTCGGGTCGATTGGTCCCAAGTTCAGGGGAGAAGTCGTAGGGCGGCCGGGCATATCGAACTCCCCTGGGATTTCAATGAAGGCATGGTCGGGAGGCGGCAGCGGATGAAACACTTCAGCAGGTATTACTGACTCTTCTGGCAGCTCGGCGGAGTAAGGCGTCTGCCAATCAGAAAGGCTAGCGATGATTCCTGCGAGGGTGGTGAAGGCCAGAGGGGCACCGTAGTCGAGAGTCACGGGCAACCAGTCGCCGCTTGCCACAAGGGTGTACCACGGTCCGAACGCAATCGTGAATGGCCAGAGGATGATAGACGCCACACCGATAACCCAGCCCATTCCGAACGTCATCTTCCAGAGGATGGCTGTCGCCCAAAAAAATGCCGCCGCATCAGCGATCACAACCCAGTTACCAAAGACGTGCAACCAGATCACCTTTCGCTTGCACATCGGCGAATCCCCTTTGAGGGGAGCGTGAGATTTTTCGCGGGAGAAGTCAAATTCCTAGGAGCGCCGAAATGGCGACTGTCCGCCCGGGCCGTGGATATCGTTAAACCCGCTGCACGCGACGGCGCTGAACAACCGGGCGTATTGCCGCGTCAAGCTCGGCGACGGCCCGGGCGCGGTGGCCGACTTGACGGCGGTGTTGCGGCTAAACCCCGGCAATGCGAAGGCGCTGGCCGCGCGGACGGCTCTGTACCAGCGGGCGGCCGGCGCGGGCGGCCCGGACGCGGCGCAGTACCGCGCCTGGGGCGAGGTCGACCAACGGCGGCGGCGGCTGTTGATGGCGGGGCCGTGAGTCACGGGGCGGCAAGCTCGTCGCGCATCGCGCGGGTGCGGTCAGCGTTCGCCGGGTCATCCCGGATCAACTCATCGAACTCGGCGCGGGCGCGCTCCGTATCTCCGGCTCGCCAGAAGCACGACGCGGCCGAGGCGCGAGCGCGATAGGCCAACTCGCTGTCCCCGGATGACGCATAGTCGTCGGCGAGGACAAGTTCGAGGTGCGCGGCGGCGAGCAAGTGCCGCGCGGCCGCCGCCCGATCGCCGCGGTCCTCGGCCAATACACCGCGCTGAACCTCTCGGGCCTTAACGGTCGCGAGCATCTCGCCCGCCGGTGCTGGCGCGATCGACATGACGGTTCACCCTTCGCGATACCCAAGTCGAACGGTTAGCGTCTCGAAATCGACGACGCAAACGTAGCGGCCACCCGGAACGCCGGCCAGGCGCTGCCACCGCTGGTCCCAGGCCGCCGTTACATCGGCCCGCCGCGACCGGCCCGCGACTTCGAGCCGGTCGCCGGATTCATCGACCAGGTAATCCGCGCCACTGCCGCGCAGGGCCACATCGCGGATTTCGTGCCGCCCCGCATGATAGCACGCCAGCGCGGTCAAGGAAATGGCGGCCATCTCGACAAGGCGGGCCGGGTCGTAGGTCCGACGCACCCGTTCCAAAAGTCCAGCGGCGAGGCCGGATGGATCGACATGCAGTCGGAACCGCTGAGACCCGAATGCCGGCACGGCTTCCGTCACGACTTCGACGCCGAACGGCCGTGCGATCCCAGGTCGCCCGAGTACCTCGGCCGCGCAAGCAAGGTCGTCCCACAAGAGGCGCGGGTGCATCACCGACAGGTCCAGGAGTCGCGTGTCGATGTCCACACCCCGTCACGCCTTGAGCATCTCGTCGTGGCGCATGCCGCTGGGCGGATTGTCGGCCCGGCGGCAGTTGGCGAGCGCCGTCTTCGCCCCGGCGTGCTGCTCCGCGTCGTTGTCCTCCCACTCGATCGACACGGCCCCGTCGAAGCCGGCGCGGTTCAGCTCGATGAAGATCTCCTCCAGCGAGTTCGCGTCGCGGGCGGTGCCGGCCGTCACGAAGTTCCAACCGTTGGCGCGATGGCCCATCGGCCGGTGGCCGCCCAGCCGGCCGGCGCGGGTGTGTTCCCGCGCCACCCACACGCCCTTGACGTGGGCGCAGTGGATGAACTCCGGGAACTCGCGGATGAAGTCGATCACGCTGACGTTCTGCCACTCCAGGTGCGACCCGTCGAGGTTGAACCCGACCACGCCCTCGTAGCCGGCCTTGCACATGTGGTTGATGTAATCCGACGCACTCTCCAAATCGCCCATCGCCCGCTCCGACGGGTGGCACTCCAGGTCGAACGTCACGCCGTACTCCTTGCACAGGTCCAGCACCGGGCCGAAGCGCTCGACCAATAGCTCCAGGCTCGTCTGCCGCACGTCGGGGATGGCGTGACCGGCGATCGACCCCGGCAGCGGCGGGAACAGGAACCAGTGGCTCCAGCACCCCGCCGGCGAGCCGACGAACCCCGGCAGCGCCACCTTGCGGTCGAACAGTTTCGACAGATGCCCGGCCAGGCGGACGCACGCCTTCAGGTCGGCCTCGGCTTGTTTGTGGACGAGCTTCGCGCAATCCGGCGGGACGTAGTACGGGTCGGTGCGCGGCGGGGCGTTGCCCTTGTCGCGCCACGCC
>CAZNSL010000488.1:0-5058 GCA_964574975.1 uncultured Alcaligenaceae bacterium
GAAGCCGGACAACATCCGCGACCTGATCGCGGTCTTGGCGCTGTACCGCCCCGGCCCGCTCGGCGGCGGTATGGTGGATGCCTACGTCAACCGCAAGCACGGCCGCGAGAAGTGGGACTACCCTCATCCGGTCCTCAAGGACATTCTGGATGAGACGTACGGCGTCATGACGTATCAAGAACAGATCATGCGCATCTTGAACCGCCTCGGCGGGATCGAATTGTCTAATGCTTATGCGTGCATCAAGGCGATCAGCAAGAAGAAGCAAGACGTGATCGATGCCCGCCGCATCGACTTCGTGAACGGCGCACAGGAGCAGGGTGTCAGTAAGGAGGTCGCGGAAGAGATTTATGGATTGATCGTGTACTTCGGGGGCTACGGGTTCAACAAGTGCGTCTTGAGTTCGACGACGGTCATCGACGCGACGACAGGCGAACGAACGACAGTGGGTTCGCTTTACGAGAACCGTCGGCCGTTCGCCGTTCATTCGCTCGGCGACGATAACGAGTTGCGGCCGCGGCCCGTCGCCGATGTTATGTGGAACGGCCGCAAGCGCGTGTATCGGCTAACGACGGCACTCGGCAAGCAAATCACGGCGACATCGAACCACCCGTTCCGCACGCTCGAGAGTTGGGTGAACCTTGGCGACCTTAAAGCGGGCGACCGGATCGCCGCACCACGCCGGCTGACCGTTTCGGGTGGCGAATCGTGGCCGCGGCACGAACTCGTCGCGCTCGCCGGGCTTCTGTCAGAAGGCAATACATGCCACCCGACGAGTCTGTATTTCTTCGGCAACGAGCCGACCCTGGTCGCCGACTTTGCCGAGGCAATCGGCCAATTCCCCGCGACCGTGGCTCGGACCTACGACCGCGGCGACGGCCGGCTCGAAGTCTGCGCGAACACGGGCCGCGACGCGAAGTTCCGGCCGCGGAGTTCGGCGATCGCAACCGTTGCCCGGCCGATCCGCAGCGGCGCATTTCACTGGGCCGGGCGGCTCGGCATTCTCGGTAAAAAGGCCGCCGAGAAGGCGATCCCCGCCCCGGTGTTCCGCCTTTGTGACGAGGACATCGAACTGTTCCTCGGCCGGCTGTGGGCGGGCGATGGGTTCATCGCGAATGCGTCGCTGGCCGTGCCGTTCTACGCAACGTCGTCGCTGGAACTCGCCCGCGGTGTTCAGACGCTCCTACTCCGGCTCGGTATCGTCGGTCGGCTGCGTACCGTCGCCTTCCGCTACCGTGGCCAACTTCGGCCGGGCTACCAGGTCCACATCCTCGGCGACGGTGCTGCGGAAACATTTCTCCGGCGTCTCGCACCTCACTGCCTCGGCCGCGACCGAGCCATCGAATATTTGGTCGGCCACGTCCGCT
Source organism: uncultured Alcaligenaceae bacterium (assembly GCA_964574975.1). Taxonomy (GTDB): domain Bacteria; phylum Planctomycetota; class Planctomycetia; order Gemmatales; family Gemmataceae; genus JAXMAS01. The sequence goes on from CAZNSL010000488.1 coordinate 1,368, forward strand.
CGACCCGCCGCGGCGCGACGAGCAAGGACACCGTCCCGGCCACAGTCCGCGCGTGGGTGGACGCTGAACGCCAGGATCGGGGGCTGACCTGGGAGCAACTCCAGGAGCAGTCCGGCGTGTCGATGGTCGAGTTCCAAAAGCGAAGCTCGTTGAAGCGGGGTTTCCGCCGTTCGACCGTGGCGAAAGTCGCGGAATTCTTCGGCAGCGAACGGCTCCGGCAGGTCGCGCACTCCGATATTTATTGGGACACCGTCGTTTCCATCGAGCCAGCCGGCGTCGAGGACACCTACGACCTTACCGTGGATGTGGATCACAACTTCGTCGCCGACGGGCTGATCGTCCACAACTCGCACACCGCGGCCTACGCGCAGATCGGCTACCAGACCGCGTACCTGAAGGCCCACTACACGCCGGAGTTCATGGCCGCGTTGCTCTCCAGCGAGATCGACGACGGCAACAAGCGCGACGTGTTCGTCGAACACATCGACGACGCCAAGCGGCTCGGCTGCACCGTTCGGCCGCCCGACATCAACGAGGGCGAGCCGGACTTCACCGTCAAGGACGGGGCCATCGCCTTCGGCCTCACCGCCGTCAAGGGCCTCGGCCGCGGGGCCGCCGAGTCGATCGTCGGTGCCCGCACCGAGAAGGGGCCGTTCCGCGACCTGTTCGACTTCTGCGAGCGCACCGATGCCCGCCTCGTCACCCGCGCCGCCGTCGAACGGCTCATCAAGGCCGGCGCGTTCGACCGTTTCGGTCGCCGCTCCGCTCTCATGGCGGCCCTGCCGGCGGCGTTCGAGTCGGCGGCCGTCCTCCAGGCGGATCGCAAGCGCGGCCAACTCAACTTCTTCGACGCGATGGACGGCGACCCCACATCCGGCGAACCGGAGCCGCTGCCCGACGTGCCGGAGTGGCCCGACGGCGAGAAGCTCGCTTTCGAGAAAGAGGCGCTCGACTTCTACTTCTCCAGCCACCCGCTCGCGCAGCAGGAGGCAGAACTGAAGCGCTACGCCACGCACACGGTCGAGCAGTTGATGAAGATGGAACCGGGCCAGGAGGTAACGATCGGCGGCATGCTGACGCAGGTGCGGTTCATGAACACGAAGAAGCCCGGCCGCAACGGCAACTCGCGCTACGTCCGCTGCAAGGTCGAGGACTTCACCGGCATCGTCGAGTGCATGATGTGGCCGGACGAGTTCGTGCGCTTCAAGGACGAATTTGCCGACGACCGCGTGGTGCTGGTCCGCGGCGGCGTCGAACACAAGGGCGACGCGCCGAGCCTGGTACTGACGCGGGCGATGTCGATGGACGCGGCCCGCCGCGAGCTGACTCGCTCGATGATCCTGACGCTGTCGCTCGACGAACACCGGCCGGAGTTGCTCGACCAGTTGGCGAAGGAACTGCGGCGCTTTCCCGGGCCGTGTACGGTGTGGCTGCGGGTGCTGGACGCGGCCGGCCGGGCGGCGAAGTTACGGTTGAGCGAACAGTTTCGCGTGAACCCGGCGACGATCGACGTGGGCCGGCTGGACATGCTGCTCGGGCCGGGCCGGGTGACGTTCTCAGGGCGGTGAAGTTAAGCCCGAAGCGCCGGCGAGGGAGATGTTCAAACTCCCTCGCTGGCGCTTCGGGCTCAACCGTTCACGTCGCCTTAGCCTCGCTATCCAGGCCGAGCGTCGCCTCGACGCAGATCCCAATCGTCGTCGGCCCAGTCGGGGGCGACAACCGCTCGGCGGCTCGGAGCGGCCACGGCCCCCGGCGCGGCCGGTCGCGGTGGGGTAGCCAACCGGCTGCTGTCGGCGCGGTTCTGCACCACGACGCTGCGCACGGCCGTGGTGGCCGATGCGTCACCGGCCCAGTCGTCGTCGCCGTCGTCGGCCGTCACGTACATCACGTACGACCCCGATCCGTAGGCGTCGAAGTTGAACGACCCGCCCGCCTGGCTCGAACTGAAGATGAGCTGGCCGTTCCGCAGCACCGTCACGGACACGCTGCCCAGCGAGCCCGGCCCGCCCGCCGCGGTGGCGAGCCACGTAAACGTTTGCGTCTGCGCCACCGTCTCGGTGCCGGCCGAGCCGCCCAGGACGACTGTCGGCGGGGTCGTGGTGTCGTCGAACACTGTGACGGTGTGGGTGGCGGTCGCGGACAGGGCGTCGCCGACCCAGTCGTTGTCGGCGTCGGTCGCCGTCACGCTGATGGTGTAGGTGCCCAGCCCCAGGCTGTTGAAGTCGAACGACCCGTTAAACGCGGCCGAGGTGAAGATCACCTGGCCGTCGCGCCGCACCATCACCTCGGCGGTACCGGGGATGGCGAGCGGCTGGCCGTTGTCGGTGACGGCCCAGGTGAAGACCTGGTTCTGGCCGTCGGACTGCACGCCCTGAGAGCCGTTCAGGGTGATGACCGGCGGAGTGGTGTCGTCGTCGGGGTGGACGGGGAGGTCGACCAGGCGAATGCTCGGGTCGAATTCAGGGTGGGTCGACTCGTAGATGCCGCGCACGGTATAGGTGAGGGCGCGGGGCAGCCCGCCGGCGATGGTGTACTGCGCCTGGCCATCGACCAACGGTAGCGTCACGTCGAGTGCGCCGCCGATGTACAGTCGGATGCTGCCTGGGGCGGCCGCACCGTCGCGGATGCGGTTCACGCCGAGCGTCACCTGGACCGGCTGGCCGACTTCCGGGGAAGTTGGCGACACGACCAGCGTGACGGTCGTGGCGGGGGCCTGGAACTCGACCGCACCCGCGTCGGCCGCTGGGCCGATGACCCGCGGCAGGCCGCGCTGGTCGGTCAGCGGTAGCGAACCGCCCTGGACGATGTCGAGCGCCGGGCTACCGGGCAGCGGCAGCATCGTGCGGGTCGGCCCGCCGTTGTTCGCCAGTGGGGCGAGCCGAACGTTGATCGGGCTGGTGGCGGTGCCGACCCGGTCGCCGGAACCGGGTGAGCCGAAGCCGGAGCCGCCCGGGGCCAGGCCGATCAGGTTGCAACCGTCGCTGGTGAACGGGCCGTACAGGTCGGTGGTCGCGTTGCCGCCGACGATGGACGCGCCGACGACGAAGCGGTCGCGGGCCGCGCCGTTGAACAGGCCACCGCCGGCCAGGTAGCCGGCCCGGCCGGGCGTGCCTGCGAGGGCGTCGCCGGAGCCCGCTGCGCCGGCCGTGCCGGGCGTGATGGCGTTGACGGCGACGGTCGAGAAGCTGAGGTCCGCTCTGGCGGCGGCCGCGAGATACAACCCACCGCCGTACGCCTCGCCGCCGTTGCCGCCGTTGCCGTTGAAGCCGTTGATGGTCAGCTGGTTGTACGCCTGCGAGTAGTAAGTGTACCCGCTTGCCCCGCGGCCGCCCGGGCCGCCCGTGGCGGCGTTGCCGCTCAGCGTCGAGCTGTGAAAGTCGACCTGCCCGCCGAGGGCGGCGACGCCGGCCCCGTGGGCGGCCCCACCGGTGCCCGCCGAGTAGCCGTACCCCACGCCGGTCGCCACGGTGCTGGTGTAGACGGCGAAGGCGACCAGAAAGCCGTCGCCGCCGGGTCCGCCCTCGGCGCGGTTGCCAGCAACGGTGCTGGCCGTCGCCGTCAACTGCCCCGACTCCTGCGCGACGCCGCCGCCGACCGCCGCGCCGCCGCCGCGCGTCGTACCAGGCGAGCCAGACACGCCCGCTGTGCCGCGCCGGCTGACCGCGTAGCCGCCCGAGCCGTACACACCGCC
>CAZNSL010000489.1:0-5046 GCA_964574975.1 uncultured Alcaligenaceae bacterium
TTCCAGGGCGTTGTCGATGAGCGCGGTAAATTCCTCGCGGTTGTAGGCGATGCCGCCGCCGGAGCCGCCCATGGTGAAGCTCGGCCGCAGGACGCACGGCAGGCCAACGCGATCCGCGATGTCGCGGGCTTCGGCGAGGGACTTGGCGACGCCGCTCTGCGGTAGGTCGATGCCGATGGACAGCATGCACTGCTTGAACTTCTCGCGGTCCTCGGCCTTGTCGATCACTTCGGCGTCGGCCCCGATCATCTCGACGCCGTACTTGGCGAGGACGCCGTGCTTGTGGAGGGCCATCGCGGTGTTGAGGCCAGTCTGCCCGCCAAGGGTGGGCAAGAGGGCGTCGGGCCGCTCGCGCTCGATGATCTGCTCGACGAATTGCCAGGTGATCGGCTCGATATAGGTGCGATCGGCCGTGTTGGGATCGGTCATGATGGTCGCCGGGTTCGAGTTGACCAGGACGACCTCGTAGCCCTCTTCGCGGAGGGCCTTGCAGGCCTGGGTGCCGGAGTAGTCGAATTCGCAGGCTTGGCCGATGACGATGGGGCCGGAGCCGATCAGGAGGATTTTCTTCAGGTCGGTGCGCTTCGGCATCGTGGGGGAGCGGCTCCGTCGGCGAGTGGGGCGCAAATTCGAGATAGGATACGGATTCGCGCCGCCGCCGACGCGGGTAGAATGGCGGCGGGAGGTCTCCGTGCCGAGAAAGCGAGCGCAACCGCCAACGCCGAAATGGTACCGCGGGGCCGACGTGCCGATGCGGGTCATCCGCCGGTTCGCGCGCGACGTGGCGGAGCGGTTCCGGCCGGAGAAGATCATCCTGTTCGGCTCACACGCCTACGGCACGCCGCACGCCGACAGCGACGTGGACATCCTCGTCGTCATGCCGTGCCGGAATCAACTCGACCAGGCGTACCGCATCCACGTCGCGATCGACCCGCCGTTCCCGGTCCACGTCGTCGTCCGCACGCCGTACAACATGGCGTGGCGGTTGGCCGAGGGCGAGACGTTCCTGAGCGAAGTGGTGGCCAAGGGCAAAGTTCTCTATGCGGCGGCTGACGCGGGAATGGGTCAAGATCGCCGAGGTTGACTTCGGCGGAGCCGCCGACCTCGCGGCCGGCCGGGTGCCGCGGCACCACCTCGTCGGCTTCTGTTGCCAACAGTCGGCCGAGAAGTATTTGAAAGCCCTCCTCGAAGAACTGCCCCAACCGATCCCGCGGACGCACGACTTGGATCGTCTGCTCGCGCTGTTACGGTCGCGCCACCCGCGCCTCGCACGCCTGCGGCGCGGGTTGCTATTTCTCTCCCGGTTCGCCGTCGATACGCGCTACCCCGGCGACGATGTCAGTCGCCGCCAAGCCGTCGCCGCCCTGCGCTGGGCCAGCCGCGTGCGCGAAACGTGCCGGGCGATCCTCGGCCTATCGCCGTGAGCGGGCGTCACGTCGCCGGCGAGCCGTCGGCCAACTCCCACAGCAGATCGGCGTAGTCGGCCCGGCCGCGGAGCGCGGCGAGGTCGGGGTCGGCGAGTTCGGATGTCCCGAGCGCACGGCAATCGATCCCGGCGGCTTGACGGAGCAGTTCGAGGGCTCGTCGCGCGGCGCGCTCGGCGGTCGGCGCGTCGCCAGCCGCCGACGCGGCCAGGGCATGAACGCGAGCTGCGTTGACGAGCATCCAAGCGTTTTTCGACCATTCGACAGCGATTGCATCGGCGTACGACGTGGCTTCCGCCGCGCGGCCGTGCAGGGCCAGGGCCGCGAGCCTGTTCACGAGGCGTCCCGTTCCGTCGTAATCGGAATCCCCTTTGGGAATGGCGGGTTGCCAGTCGGCTTCGCGGAGTTCGGCCGCCAACCAGCGACGGTGGAGTGCGACGGCCGCCGGCGCTTCCGCGTTGTTGAGAGAATTCAATACGTCGTCCCGCCATTGCAGGACCGCCGGCGGTCGGACCCGGAACTCCTCGCCGCGGCGAGACTGGAGGTTTTGGAACCGCGCGGATGCCTCGCGCTCGGCCCAGCGGACGGGCGTTCCCGTCGGGTCAAGATCGTGTCCCGCGTAGAACGCGGCCAAATCGCGGAGGACGGCAACGGACGACGTGTCGGGGGCGACATTCCAAGCGCGGTGGCCGCTCGAAATGCGCATACGTTCTGCCGACAGGGCCATCATCTGTGTCCAATAGGCTCCACCTTCGAGAGCGAAGGATGGGCTAGCAGCCACTCCGGTGCCCGTGTCCCATAGCTGACCGCGGCCTCCCGCTACCGTTGCCAGAACGAGTCCGTCCGGGCTGAACGCGACATCGACTACTGCTTCGGCGTGGCGCATGGCCGGGGTAAGCGGTGCCCCCGTCGCGGCGTCCCAAATACGTGCGGTCTGGTCGGCCGACGCCGTGGCGACGCGGCGCCCTATCGGGTCAATCACGACGCGATTGACAGGGGATGAATGAACCAAAGGGCCTGCGACGGCACGTGTGCCCTCAACAGACCAGACGCGTGCCGTGCCGTCGACGCTGGCCGTTGCCGCGAGTCCGCCGCCCGCACCGAAAGCGATGTGTAAGATCTCCTGATCGTGCGGCAATTCGGCAACCAAGGCACCGTCTGCCTCAGCATCATAGATTCGGGCACAATTACTACTCGACGTTACAATCGCCACATGTTGTCCGTTTGGGCTGAACCCCGCGTAGTTAACGAAGAAACTGTTGTTAGGAATGGTCGGGCCGATCGGACGGGCAGTCCGACGGTTCCAGAGGCGATAGCCCCTCGGCGAATCAACCGCTGTGTTGCTCGTCAACGCGAATCGCCCGCAGGGGCTGAACGCAGCTTCGTGCCAGTTTACCTCGATAACTCCCGTCAGTCTCGTGAACTCGCGACTGGCCGCAGCGGAAGTCATCTTTAGTCCCAATGTGTACCCCACTTTCCCCAAGCCCAGGTATACCGCACGGTTCTCGAACGCCACGGGAAGTTCCTCAGCGCCTGTCGGAAGTTCGTCCCATCCGTTTCCCACACGATCCCAAATCCGACAACTCCCACCTTCAGCGATGGCGGCAAAGCCCCGCCCCGACGGGTCGAAGGCGATATTCACGACGGCGGCATTATGTTCGAGGAGGGGACCGAGCAGTTCGCCGGATTTCATGTCCCAAACGCGGACGATGTGGTCCCGGCTCCCTGTGACGAGCGTTTTGCCGTCCGGAGCGAACGCGGTACACGCCACGGTCCACGGATGAGGCAGCCTTCGTTCGACCAACGGCTCGTGGTTCCAACGCCAGACGAGGACGCGGGAGTCGCCCCGGTTCGTTAGGACGCTTTCGTCCCCGGCCTCATTAACTAGGCAAATCCCGCGGACGTTATCGGGGCCGAGGGTCATCGCGTCCAACGTCTGTCCGACATGGAGGTGCTGGGCAACTCTTTCACCGCTCACTGCGTCCCAGGCAAGGATGTCCGAGGACGAGCCGCACAAGACCAGCCGGCCGTCGGGTGAGAAGGCGACACAACGCGGCGGCTCAGCAAACCAAATGTCCTTAGATGCCGGACGTTTCCCGAGCGGATCGACGACACGCGCGATTGTCCCGCCGGCCAGCAATACCGCAGTCCCGCGCGGCTGGAATGCAACGTGTTGGATTGGCTCGCCGAGAGACTCGTCGGGGCCGAGGCGCGTGCCTTCGGCGACGTTCCAGAAGCTCGCCACGTCGCCACACGCAATCACCGCCGTTCGACCATCGGGCGATAGCGTCGCCCTGGCTTGGGTCGAGCCGCCTTCGACGCCGGTCGATTGCTTCGCCGCGAATTGCCCGACGAAATCCCAGCCGCCGGCCGGGGGGAATATCCAATCGGCCCGGGCCACGATGTTCCAGGCAACCGTCGGCTTCCGGAGCGGTTCGCCGGTCGTAGCGCTCAGCGTCCAGACGGCGGGGCCGCTCGCCACCAGGATCGACGAGCCGTCGGGGCCGTAGCGTGCCGAGTCCACGGGGATCGACAGCGGTTTGGACAGCAACACTGCTCCCGTCGCGAAATCGACGACGCGCAACCAGCGGTCGCCGGTCAGCAGGAGGCGGCGGCCGTCCGGGCTGAACTCGGCGTGGCGTATCGGAGTTTCGTAGGAGAGGAGGTTCCGCAGCACCGGCCGCCCCGGCGTGTGGCGCAGGTAGCAGGCGATGCGCGTGCGGTGAACTTTCTCCTCGTCGGCCGTCAGGCCGCCGAGTTCCAAGGGGCGGACGAAGAACGGCAGCGCCCCGAACAGGTCGCCGGCGTCGGCCCGGCGAATCCCTTCCTGAATCAGCAGTCGGTCGCCCTGCCGCCGGGCCTGGGCCGCGCTCTCGTTGGCGCGGGCCGTCTCGGCGTCGGCCCGGGCGTGCTCCGCCTTCTCGGCCCGCTCGGCCAGTTCCGCTTGCTTCCCGGCCATCAGCCCCCAGGTGGCCCCGGCTCCCGCGAGGGCCAGGGCCGCGACGGCGAGGGTCGCGGCCAGCACTGCCCCGCGGTGGCGGCGCGCAAACTTCCGCAGGCGGTAGCTCACCGACGGCGGCCCGGCCAGCACCGGCTCGTCGGCGAGGTAGCGCTGCACCTCCAGTGCCAACTGGTTCGCCGTCTCGTACCGCCGGCTGCGCTCCTTCTCCAGACACTTCATCGCAATCCAGTCCAACTCGCCGCGCAACTGCCGCTCCAACCCGCGCGGGTCGAGGCCGCGCGACGCGGCCACGGTCGGCAGCGACCCGGAACCGGACAGCCTCGTACTCGGCTTCGGCGGCTCGACTTCCTTGATGACCCGCAACATCTCCGCCAACCCCGCCGCTTGCAGTTCCTTGCGGTTGAGCGGCACCGACCCCGTCAGCAGTTCGTACAGGATCACGCCCAGGGCGTAGATGTCGGCCCGCGTGTCGATGTCCAGGTTGTCGAGTTCGGCCTGTTCCGGGGCCATGTACTCCAGCGTGCCGACCAGGCTGCCGACTTCCGTGTAAACGCTGTGCTCGGTCAGGCGCGGCCCGGTCGCTTTGGCGACGCCGAAGTCGATCACCTTCGGCACCGGCTTGCCGTCGTACAGTCCGACCAGCACGTTGGACGGCTTCAA
>CAZNSL010000490.1:0-5046 GCA_964574975.1 uncultured Alcaligenaceae bacterium
GATGCGCTGAGCCTCGCCGCCGGAGAGTGTCGGCGACGCCTGGCCGAGTTTGAGGTAGTCCAATCCCACGTCGTGCAGCGTCTGCAGCATCGGCCGAATCTTCGGGGAATGTTCGAAGAGTTCGAGCGCCTCCTGCACATCCATTTCCAGCACGTCGTGGATCGACTTGCCGCGATAGCGGACCTGCAACGTCTCGCGGTTGAACCTCCGGCCCTCGCAGACCGGACACGTCACCCACACGTCGGCGAGGAAATCCATCTCCAGCCGCGTCGAGCCGTTGCCCTGGCATGCCTCGCAGCGGCCGCCCGGCACGTTGAAGCTGAACCGGCCCGCCTTGTAGCCGCGGACTTTTGCATCCGAGACCATCGAGTACAGTTGACGAATTTCGTCGAACACCTTGATGTACGTCGCCGGATTCGATCGGGGCGTCCGACCGATGGGGCTTTGGTCGATGGCGATGACCTTGTCCACCTGATTCGCGCCGTCGATACGGTCGCAGAGGGCGGACAGCGGCGTCTCGGCCTCGACGTGCTCGCCGTCCTCCTCGTCGTCGCCGTTCTGGGAATTCTTCAGCCGACCTAGCAGGATGTCGTTGACGAGGGACGATTTGCCGGAACCGCTAACGCCGGTGACGGCGACGAACTGGCCGAGAGGGAACTCGACCGTGATGTTCTTGAGGTTGTGGTGGCGCGCTTTGACGACGGTGATGTGCTTGCCCGTTTGCGGGCGTCGCGTGGTCGGGATGGCGATTTCCTTGCGGCCCGACAGGTACTGGCCGGTCAAGCTGTCGGGGTGTTTGATAATCTCGGCGTAGCTGCCAGCCGCAACGACCTCGCCACCGCGAACTCCGGGGCCAGGTCCGAAATCGACGATGTAGTCGGCCGCCCGCATCGTATCCTCGTCGTGTTCGACGACGAGGACTGTGTTACCCATGTCGCGTAGGCGCTCGACGCTCCGCAACAGCCGTTCGTTGTCGCGCGGGTGCAGGCCAATCGACGGCTCATCGAGGATGTACAACACGCCGACCAAGCCGCAGCCGATTTGGCCGGCGAGGCGAATGCGCTGCGCCTCACCGCCGGAAAGCGTAGGCGCGGAGCGGTCGAGCGTCAGGTAGTGCAGGCCGACGTTGAGGAGGAAGCCGACCCGGCCGCGAATTTCCTTGAGCAACTCCGCGGCGATCGTGCGCTGCACGGGTTCCAGGCCGGTTTCGAGCGCACCTCCGTCAGCGAACCATTCGCCCAAATCGCCGACCGGCAGAGCGCACGCCTCAACGAGCGTCCGACCAGCGACGCGAACGTGTCGCGCTTGCGGGTTGAGCCGTTGTCCGTCGCACGTCGGGCAGCGCTGGGTGCGCATGTACTTCTCGAGCTGCATTCGACGCGGGCCGGCCGCCGCCTTCTTGAAGCCGGCCAATAGTTGCGGGACGACTCCCTCCCACTTGCCGCCGTGCTTCCACACTTTGCCGCCGCGCTGCTTCCACTCGTAGGTGACGTGCGTGTCGCCACCGCCAAATAAGTAATGCCGCTGCTGTTCCGGCGTCAGGTCGCGCCAGGCGGCCTTAAGGTCGATGCCGAACTCCTTGGCAACGCCCTCGTAGATGTGCTTGCGCCACCGGCCCATGTGGTTGAGCGGGCCGACGAGTGGTACTGCTCCCTGGTAGATGCTCAGGGATGTGTCTGGAATCAGTAAGTCCGGGTCGAACGTGAACTGTGTGCCGAGGCCGTCGCAGTCCGGGCACATCCCGTGCGGGCTGTTGAAGCTAAATAACTGCGGTGTCGGCTCCTCGTAGGAGATGCCGCAGTGCAGACAGGCGTAGTGGGCAGACAGTAGGATTTCCTGAGCCGGTTCCTCGACGGCAATGACGACGGCCCCATTCGCCAGCCCGAGCGCCTGTTCGACCGACTCGGCGATGCGGGCACGATGCTTCGGCTCGTTCTGCAAGCGGTCGATGACGACGGCAATGTCGTGCTTGATCCGCTTGTCGAGCTTCAGTTCGTCGGTCATCCGCACGAGCTGGCCGTCGACGCGGGCACGGACGTAGCCACGCTTGAGCATGTCGGCGAACAGTTCTTTGAACTCGCCCTTCTGCCCACGGACGACCGGGGCCAACACCTGGAACTTTGCACCGCCCGTCAGGGCGAGGATGCGGCCAACGATCTGCTCGCGCGTCTGGGCCGTGATCGGCCGGTCGCAGTTTGGGCAGTGGCCCTGGCCCACACGGGCGAAGAGGACGCGCAGAAAGTCGTAGATTTCCGTGATCGTGCCGACGGTCGAACGCGGGTTTCGGCCGGCGGTTTTTTGCTGAATCGAGATGGACGGCGACAGCCCGGCGAGGAGGTCCACGTCCGGTTTCGGAAGTTGGCCCAGGAACTGGCGCGCGTAACTCGACAGCGACTCGACGTAGCGCCGCTGGCCTTCCGCATAGAGCGTGTCGAACGCCAGCGACGACTTGCCGGAGCCGCTAACGCCACTAAAGACGATCAAACTGTTCCGCGGCAGGTCGAGGTTGACGTTGCGGAGGTTGTGTTCTCGCGCCCCCCGCACGACGATCTGCTGGTTGTCCATAACGCCGCCGAGCGCTCCTGCGACTGGAGAGATAGGCAATCGCCACCAGTATACGGAAGTGCGCTCCTGGACGGTAGGTTGATACGCCGTCTTCAAATAGCGGTCGCAAATCACTCCATCGGGCACATCGGGTCAACCGTTTGACACTGACAGCCGCGAATGCGATGATAACGAGTGCCCAAACACCCCTCCGAACGGCCGACGGAACTTCACGCCCGTGGGCCGCGTCTCAATTTGGGTGCGACGTGAGCCGCGACGACGCGACCCTGATCGAGTTGAGCGTCCGCGGCGACCGCAGCGCCTTTGGTGAACTCGTCCGTCGCTACCAGGATCGGCTTTACAACAGCGTCTACCGCGTTCTCGGCAACGCCGACGACGCCCAGGATGTGGTCCAGGATGCGTTCCTGAACGCGTACCAGTCGCTGAGGCAGTTCAAGGGCGACGCGAGGTTTTTCACCTGGCTGTACCGGATCGCGTTCAACGCGGCTATCAGCCTGAAGCGGCGGCACCGGGTTCCACTGAGCGCTGATCTCGTGGGCAGGGGGCCGCCCGCGGAACCGCTCGACGAATCGGAGGCAGCTCAGCCGGGGCGGGGGTTGGAGCGGTACGAAGATATTCAGCGGTTGCAAGCCGCACTGGATCGTCTGACGCCGGAACACCGGGTCGTGTTGGTGTTGAAAGAGATCGACGGTCAGAAATACGAGGTGATCGCCGACATCCTGGACGTGCCCATCGGTACAGTTCGCAGTCGACTCCACCGTGCCCGACTGGAACTGCGGGATGCGCTGACGACCGACGACAAGACGCCCGATTGAGAACCGCCTATGTTGCCCGAACCGCTCCGCCTCCTGATCGCAGCCTACGCCGCCGACGACCTCTCGCCGAGCCGGCGGAAGGCAGCCGTCCGGTTGCTCAAACACTCGCGCGAGGCCCGACAATTGCTGCGGGGTCTCAACGCCGATCGCGAGCGCCTGCAAAATCTTCCGAAGGCTGTCCTGCCCAGCGATATTGCCGACCGGGTGCTGGCGCAGCTTCCAGCCCCATCGCCTGAGGCGCGGCCTGTGACTCGCCGGACGGTGCGCGGCTTCTCCCCGGCTCATGTTGCGGCATCGGTGGCTGTCGCCGTTGCATTTGGCGCTGTCGGGTGGACCATGCTGTCACTCAACGGAAGCAGGCCAAACGGCCGAACTTCGCCCCATGACATCATCGCGTCGAAAGTCGACGCTCCTGTGGTTGTCGCTGTGCCACTGCAGCCCACCGCGACCAATGACCTCGAGCCCGACCCTTCGGTCGAGATTCCGCCATCCGTACCGGTGCCGAATTCTCCACCCCCGGCCGCACTACCGAAGCCGGCACCGCGCGACGTGTTGACTGCCCCAGCCGCGACCAGGATCGAAACGGTCCACGTCAAGCCACCCCGCTTGACATTAGTCGTGCCGGCGCACCGACTCGATGCGTCCGAAAGCCAGACGATGCTGGCTCATGACTTCGACCTCGGTCAGTGCCACCGAATCGACTTGTTCGCCCGCGATACGCCGCGCGGTTTCGATCGGCTCCAGGCGGTGTTGCACGACCAGGGTGTCCGCCTGAGCGTCGAAACGGTCGCCGCGGAAGTTCACAAACTCCGCAACCGCAACCAGACGTACGTTGTTTTCTGCGAAGACTTGACGGCGAAGGAGTGGGTGGGCATCCTGCGTCGCCTTGGCGCGGTCGACCGGCGAGCGGAGGAGAACAAAGCCGGCGACGGTCAGTTCGAGGCCGTAGCCCTGATGGCCCTCGCTCCGAACGACCAAAAGGACCTGACGGGCTTGTTCGGCACGGATGTTACGCAACCTATCGCCGATACGAAATCGGCGGATGTCGACGTGCGGAAACCCATCGCCGATTCGACCGCACAACACGTCGTTGAGGCACTCGACAAGGTCGACCGCGGCCGTAAGCCGGGAGACAAGACAGCGATCGTGCTATCGGGGTCCAATATTCGGGCAACACCTTCGACCTCGCGCGAGGTCAAACAATTTCGCGACGGTCTCCGCGAGCCACCGGAGGGCAGAGTCTCCGTCATGCGCGGTGTGCGGCCGGCCAAATAGTCACGGCTGTAGATTCGTTGCCGGAGTGAAATTGGACCAATCGAAACCGCGAGTTCCATCGTCTCAGTAGGTGGGCCGTTCCACCGCTGCTGCGAAAGGAACTCGGTTATGCACCGACTCTGCCTTCCCACCATCGTCCTCGTGGCAGCCGCCGGGTCGGCGTCCGCCAGCGGCGTCTTAGTTCCACAGGACCGGTCGTTGCCGCCCCTGGCGATGGTCTACCACCGCGTCAACGTACAGATCGACGACCAGGTGGCCGTTACCTCCGTCGAGCAGGCGTTTCGCAACCACACCGACCGACCGCTCGAAGCAGTGTACGTCTTCCCCGTACCTCGCGGTGCGAGCGTCAACAAGTTCACCATGACCGTCGATGGCAAGGAAGTCGCCGGCG
>CAZNSL010000491.1:0-5032 GCA_964574975.1 uncultured Alcaligenaceae bacterium
TCGCCCGGTTCCTCGTTTTAACGCATTTACCCGCGAGCTTTTGGTCGCGGTCGCGGCGGAAACCGCTCGAACACGCTCGCGGCTCCGATTACCTCGTCGAGCGGCTGTTGCTCGATGTCGGCGGACACACGGAGCGGCGCTTCACCGAGGAGTTCGGCCCCGGCGTCGGCGAGCGCGTGGCCGTCGCCCGGCAGCGCCTGGGCGACGCTGGCTGTCCGGTGCCGGCCGTCGAAGCGAAGGTGCGCTACACCTGGATCCGCAAGGTCACGGCCAATTGCGTGACCCGCCCGGCCACGCGCCCCGTCACGACGAGCGACCGGCTCGACCATCTCTTGACGCACAAACTCTGGGGCACGCTCGCCTTCCTCGCGCTGATGTTCGCCGTGTTCCAGGCGATCTTCACCGGTGCCCGGCCGCTTATGGACCTGATCGCCGCGGGCCAGGAAACATTGACGGGCCTCGTCCGCGACCACCTGCCGCCGGGGCCATTCACCGACCTGTTGGCCGATGGCGTGTTGGCCGGCGTCGGCGGCGTCCTGGTGTTCCTACCGCAAATCCTGATCCTGTTCGGCTTCGTCGCGGTGCTGGAGGATTGCGGCTACATGGCCCGAGCCGCGTTCCTGATGGACAAATTGATGGCGAAGTGCGGCCTGAGCGGCAAGTCGTTCATCCCGCTGTTGTCCAGCGTGGCGTGCGCGGTGCCGGGGATCATGGCGACGCGGGTGATCGAGAACCGCCGCGACCGTCTGGCGACGATCCTGGTTGCGCCGCTGATGTCGTGTTCGGCCCGGCTGCCGGTGTACGTCTTGTTGATCGGCGCGTTCCTGACGGCGAGCCGGCCGTGGTGGCTGCCGGGGCTGGCGATGTTCGGCATGTACATGGTCGGCTTCGTGACCGCTCCGCTGGTGGCGCTGGCGCTCAAGCGGACGCTCTTGCGCGGCGAGACGCCGGTGTTCGTGATGGAGATGCCGTCGTACAAGCGGCCGAGCCTGCGGACCGTGCTGCGGCGCATGGTGGATGCCGGTTGGGCGTTCGTGCGCCGGGCCGGCACGCTGATTCTGGCGAGTATGGTGCTGGTGTGGGCCTTGCTGTACTTCCCGCACCGCGACGCCGCGGGCCAGCCGTGGGCGGAGCGGATCGCGGCGGCCGGCGAGGAGTCGGACGCGGCGAAGGAGCTGCGCGCCGAGTGGACGGCGAACAGCTACCTGGGCCGCCTCGGCCACTGGCTGGAACCCGCGGTGCGTCCGCTCGGCTGGGACTGGCGTGTCGGCGTGGCGGCCCTGGCGAGCTTCCCGGCCCGCGAGGTCGTGGTCGGTACGCTGGGCATCGTCTACCGTCAGGGCGACGTGGACGCGGGCGCGATTGCGGAAGGCGGCATGGCCGGTGCCGGCGAGACGCCGCTGGGCAAGGCCCTGCAAGCGGCGACGTGGCCCGACGGCCGCCCGGTGTTCACGCTGCCGGCGGTGGTGTCGTTGTTGGTGTTCTTCGCGCTGTGCTGCCAGTGCGCGAGTACGCTGGCTGTCATCAAGCGCGAGACGGGCGGCTGGCGCTGGCCGGCGTTCACGTTCGCGTACATGACGGCGCTGGCATACGTCGGGGCGCTGGTGGTGTATCAGGTGGGGAGTCGAGTGGGGTAACGAAGGTAGGACCGCCGGTACAACGCACGGTAGCTTCGCACTTCGGAGACCTACCCCGATGTCGGCCATCCTGTTCGCAAGCGCACTGGCGATGAGCGCGGACCCGACTTACGACCGCGAGTTGCTATCGACTGTGGCCGACGGGCACCGCCAGTCCCGCAACGCGATCGTGACCCTGCACATGAAGGCCAAGGTCCTCGCGACCAGACAGGACCGGCCCGACACGCCGCGGCAGCACATGGCCATCGAGTGGTGGCAGTCCGGTTCCGACTGGCGCAGCTGCGAAACCATTGCGCACGAAGCGACCCCGCCGGCGAAGGCGGACATTCTCCCGATCCGGTACGAACGGCTGCACAAGGGTAGCACGATCAAAGTCCTGAACGTGATGGAACGATCCGGGGCGGTGGGGGATGCGGACCAGCTCGTCACTCCGCTCGCTCGGTGGACGTGGGGTCTATTCCAGCTTCAGGATCGGCCGCCGGTTGCGTTCGCCGACCTCTTCAAGGACAAAAAAGCGGTTCTGAACGTCGCGCGGGAAGGGGCGGAGGCAAAACGGCTCGTGGTCGTCCAGTTCGCCAGGACGGGCGGGTGGACAACCCGCGTCTGGTTCGACCCGTCGATGAAGTACCTGGCGCGCAAGCGCGTGGACGAACTTGCCGGCGGCAAGCGGCGGAGCGAGTCGGAAGTCGAGGCGTTCCGCGTGGCGAAGCCGGGCGTCTTCTTCCCGGTAAAAGTCGTGTCGCGGTGGTACATCAATGGAAAACTCAACTCGCTGTCCACGGTCGAGGCCACGGTCGAGGTGAACGATCCGGTCAAGGGTGACGTGTTCGCGCTTCAGTTCCCGGACCGGGTATCTGTCGCGGACAAAGCGAAGGGCATCGAATACGTCACCGGGCCGGACGGGGAACCGCTGCCGGGCGGACCGGTCCAGCCGATTCCGCCGGCGAATGACGAGTAACGCGATGGTTGGGCGGCGTCACCCGCGATCGGGCCGTTGCGCAGGCCCCACTCGACCCACGCCGAGGCCGAGGCCGGTGCCGCGATTGTACCTGTCACCGCCGGGCGACAACAGCCGGCCGCGCCCTGCCGCCGCCGGGTTGTCTCGCTAACCTGTTCCCCACACCCACCACACTCGCGAGGACTCACAGCATGGCCGTCAACGCACCCCTCAATCGCAAGCTCCGCATGGGCCTCGTCGGCGGCGGCCAAGGCTCCTTCATCGGCAAGGTCCACTCCATCGCCGCGTGTCTCGACAACCGCGCCACCGTGGCCGCCGGGGCGCTCTCCTCCGACCCCGCCCGCGCCAAGGCCAGCGCCCCCGACTACGACATCCCGGCCGACCGCGCTTACGGCTCCTACCAGGAGATGCTCGCCGCCGAGGCCAAACGGCCCGACAAGATCGACTTCGTCAGCGTCACCACGCCCAACCACACCCACTTCGAGGTCGCCAAGGCCGCGGCCGAGGCCGGGTTCAACGTCGTCTGCGACAAACCGCTCACCTTCGACCTGAAACAGGCCGAGCAACTCGCCGAGGTCGTGAAGAAGACGGGCGTCGTCTTCGCGGTGACGCACAACTACACCGGCTACCCGCTCGTCCGCCAGGCCCGCGCCATGGTGCAAGCGGGGGAACTCGGCGAGATCAACGCCGTGCGGGCCAGCTACATCCAGGGCTGGCTGCGCACCCGCCTGGAAACGAGCGACCAGAAACAGGCGGCGTGGCGCACCGACCCGTCGAAGTCCGGCGCGGCCGGCTGCTTCGGCGACATCGGCACCCACGCCTACAACCTCGGTCGCTTCATCACCGGCCTAATGCCGGAGCAGATTTCGTGCTTGCTCAAGACGTTCGAGGCCGGCCGCAAGCTCGACGACTACGGCGTGGCCGCGATCCGTTACGCGGGTGGGGCGCTCGGCACGGTGACGGCGTCGCAGATTAGCCACGGCCGCGAGAACGACCTGTGGATCGAGGTGGACGGCACCAAGGGTGCGCTCGAATGGCACCAGGAGGAGCCGAACAAGCTGCTGGTGCGCCGGAATGGCCAACCGCTCCAGGTCTACACGCGGGCCGGTGGGCCGTACCTCGCCGACGTGGCGGCGGCGTCCTCGCGGTTGCCGAGCGGCCACCCGGAAGCGTTCTTCGAGGCGTTCGCCAACGTCTACGCCGCGGCCTACGACGACATGACCAAGAAGCTATCGGGCCAGTCCTTCGACAACGCCAACAGCCTGTACCCGAACGTGGCCGACGGCGTGGACGGCATGAACTTCATCGCGCAGTGTGTCGCCAGTAGTGCCGAGAGCGGCGCCTGGAAGCCGCTGAAGCACGCGGCGTGTCGATGACCCCGTTTCGCTCGGCATCCATCGCAAGCGGAACCTTACGGCACGCCGCTGCCGAAACGGGTGCGGAACGCGGCGACGTCGAAGGCGTTGATGACGCCGTCGCCGTTGCCGTCCAGGGGTTGCCCGCCCAGCGTCACCTGGGCTGCCCGCACCGTCAGGCGGTAGCGGCCGTCGGCCAGCGAGCCGAACTGCGTCTCCGACCCCCGTGTAGCCGGACAGCGTCACCAACGTGACGCCATTAACGACGACCGCCGTCGCGGTAATGCCGCCAATTGGGCTGGATCGAGTGACGGTGAACGTCTCGACCGGACTACGGCGCGGCGGAGTCCGATTCGTCGCTGTCCGGTGTGTACTCGCGCAGCCGCGTTCGGTCGATGACCCACAACCGGCCGGCCACCGGCCGCTTGGCGAGCGCCTCGGCCAGTTGCCGGGCAGCGGCCAGAAGGTCGGCCCCCGTCGCGCGACGCGGCAACCGCGGCACAACGATGCCCGTGGACTGGTCCGGCGGGAACGCGAACGGATTGGAGAAATCGAGGTCGAGCGTCACGAGGCACCGCCCCTCGGCCGCACATGCGGCGGCGACGACCGGATCGGCCGCCGAGGTCAAACCCTGTTCGAGGACGGTGGCAACGTCGTGACCTTCGGCGGCGAGGAATTGCCGGCAACGCTCGCCGAGGTTCTCGTCGAGCTTGAGTTTCACGGGGCCGCCCCGGCCAGTTCGACTGTGCGCTCGCGCGCGAGTTCGGCGGCATAGGCGATGCAGGCGCGGATGTCGTCGACCGTGAGTTGCGGATAATCGGCGAGAATATCGTCCTGCGTGTCGCCGCCGGCGAGGCGGTCGAGGATGAGCGACACCCAGATGCGGTGGCCGCGGATGCACGGCTTGCCGAAACAAACGTTCGGATCGATGCTGATGCGGGCGAGGATGTCGTCGCGGGTCATGGCCAGTGGGCCTCCGGGGCGCAGAGCCATTCTACCGCGCCGGCGGCCCGGCATGGCCACGACGCGACAAACGAGGGCTAGGCGGGGAATTAGCCACAGATGAACACAGATAAACACAG
>CAZNSL010000492.1:0-5029 GCA_964574975.1 uncultured Alcaligenaceae bacterium
CGCCCCCCTCTGTCTGGGGGGCGAGTGTTGGGGGGTTGGCCCCTGTGGGCGGTGCCCCCCCGCGCCGGGGGGGGGGGGTGGGGGGTGGGACTCGCCAAGCTCGTCCCACCCTACAGTCTGAGACTCGCCCACGAGGAGCATGGTTCATGGTCCGAGCGATGCGAACGCAGGTCGCGGCCGTCCTCGTGGTGGCGGCCGGCGCGACGGCGGGATACTTTGCGGCGGTCCACCGGGCCGACGCCGCGGGTCGTGGCGACGCGCCACCGGCCGGCCCCGCCCTGCCGACTCCGGATGCGCCGTTCCACGGCGTGGCCGACCGGACGCTGGCGGGGTCGAAGCCCGACTTCCCCAAGCCCGTCACTGCCCCCAAAGGCGCGCCGAACGTGCTCTTGATCCTGGTGGACGACGCCGGCTTCGGCAACCCATCCACCTTCGGCGGGCCGTGCCAGACGCCGAACCTGACCAAGCTTGCCGAGCGCGGACTCAGGTACAACCGCTTCCACGTCACGGCCCTCTGTTCGCCGACGCGGGCGGCGCTGCTCTCCGGCCGCAACCACCACGCCGTCGGGTTCGGGTCCGTGGCCGAGTTCGCTGGCGGCTGGCCGGGCTACAACTCGACCTGGCCGAAGAACGCCGCCTGCGTGGCTCGCACGCTCCAGGGCAACGGCTACAGCACCGCGGCGTTCGGCAAGTGGCACCTGACGCCCGACGACCAGCAAGGCCCGTCCGGGCCGTTCGACCGCTGGCCGTGCGGCCTCGGTTTCGATTACTTCTGGGGCTTCCTCGGCGGCGCGAGCGGCCAGTACGACACGGTCGTCACCGAGAACAACACCATCGTCGGCGTGCCGAAGGGCAAGGACTACTATTTCCCCACCGATATGGCGAACCGGGCCGTCAACTGGATCCGCGACCAGAAGACGCAGACGCCCGACAAGCCGTTCTTCATGTACTACTCCCCCGGCGCGAGCCATGCCCCGCACCACGTTCCGAAGGCGTGGGCCGACAAGTACAAGGGCAAGTTCGACCAGGGCTGGGATAAGCTCCGCGAGGAGACGTTCGCCCGGCAGAAGCAACTCGGCGTGATCCCGGCTAGCGCCAAGCTCACACCGCGCGACCCGGCGTTCCCGGCGTGGGACAGCGTGCCGGCCGCACAGAAGAAGCTCTACGCTCGGCAGATGGAGGTGTACGCCGGGTTCCAGGAGAACGCCGACTACGAGATCGGCCGCGTTATCGACACGCTCGACGAACTGGGCATCGCGGACGACACGCTCGTGCTGTACATCTGGGGCGACAATGGCTCCAGCATGGAGGGAACCGAGACCGGCACGTTCAACGAGATGACCACGCTCAACGGCATCAACGTCCCCGCGGCCGTTCAGCTCAAGCTGATCGATCATTACGGCGGTATCGGCGCATGGGGCGGCCCCGAGTTCGCGCCGCACTTCGCCTGCGCCTGGGCATGGGCCGGCAACGCGCCGTTCCAGTGGGGCAAGCAGGTTGCCTCGCACCTGGGCGGCACCCGCAACCCGATGGTCGCTGCCTGGCCGAAGCGGATCAAGGACAAGGGCGGCCTACGGAGTCAGTTCGCGCACGTCAACGACGTGGCCCCGACGCTCCTGGAAGCGGCTGGCATTGCGGCTCCGAAGGCGATCGACGGCATCCCGCAGGTGCCTTTCGACGGCACGAGCTTCGTCTATTCGTTCGACGACGCGAAAGCTCCGAGCCGTCACACGCAGCAGTACTTCGAGATCTTCGGCAACCGGGCGATGTACAAGGACGGCTGGATCGCCTGTTCGCGCCTGCCGCGATCGCCGTGGCACGTGGACCCGAAGGACCTCGCCAAGTTCGGCCCCGGTAGCGGCTGGGATCCCGACAAGGACAAGTGGGAACTCTACAACCTCGACGACGACTTCTCCGAGGCCAACGACCTGGCGGCGAAGCACCCCCAGAAGTTGGCCGAGCTGAAGAAACTCTTCTGGCAGGAGGCCGAGCGGAACCGCGTCACGCCGCTGATGGGCGGCCTAGCCGCGTTCTACGGCTTCGCGCCACCGACCGCCGGGCGAACGAAGTACACGTACTACCCCGGCACCGA
The DNA here is from genome assembly GCA_964574975.1 of uncultured Alcaligenaceae bacterium. Lineage (GTDB taxonomy): Bacteria > Planctomycetota > Planctomycetia > Gemmatales > Gemmataceae > JAXMAS01. The sequence goes on from CAZNSL010000492.1 coordinate 2,093, forward strand.
GAACGTCTCCTCCGGCATGATTCCGCACATCTACAACAGATCGTTTACCATCTCCGCCGACCTGGACATCCCGAAGGCCGGGACAGAAGGCGTGCTGGTCGCCGAGGCCGACGCAATGGGCGGCTTCTCGCTCTACATTCAGAACGGCAAGCTGCACTACACCTATAGCTTGGTAGGCCTGCGGGTAGACACGCTCACCTCGACGGAGAACGTGCCCGCGGGCAAGGTGACGGTGAAGTACGAGTTCACGGCGGACACGCCCGGCAAGATGGGCACCGGCGGCCGGGGCCGGCTGTTCGTCAACGGCAAGGCAGTCGGCGAGAACAAGGTGCCGAACACCGTGCCGGCGCGGTTCACCAGCTACTCCGGCATGGACATCGGCAAGGATAACGGCGATGTCGTCGCGGAATCGTACAAGGCCAAGGCACCGTTCGCTTTCACGGGTACGATCCGCAAAGTCGTCTTCGACCTCAACCCACAGGGTCTGGCGGCCGACCACCGGCGCGAGGCCCAGGATCGGCTGATCCGGGCGATCCGTAATTGAGCTTGGCGGGCACTCGGCGGAAATCCTCGAGCGATCGGGCAGCCCGAAATGGGGACCGTGCCGCGGAAGTACTTCCTGGCCGCGACCGCCGTCAGCGAAGCGGGGATCGGCCTGTTGCTGCTGGCCGCACCTGCCGCGCCGCTGAGGTTGCTATTCGGGATCGACGCTGTCGGGCCAGAGACGGCGTCGATAAGTCGCATCGCCGGCGCGGCGCTTCTGGCCATCGGCGTCGCGTGTTGGCTGGCGCGCAACGACGACCGAAGCGCGGCCCAAGCCGGCTTGCTCGCCGGCGCGTTGATGTACGACGTGGCCGCGGCCGCTATCCTGGCTTACGCGGGGTTGGCCCTGAATCTGACCGGCGTGGCGCTGTGGCCGGGCGTCGCCTTCCACGTCGCCATGACCGCGTGGTGCGTGGCTTGCCTTCGGCGATAGCCCGGACGGTGGGACTCGAGCGACGTGCGAGACGGCCTTGGGGATGCAACCGTGACGCATTTGTCCGACGCGAGTACCTTGCTCTCCGCGGCGTTCTGGCTGACGATGGTCCCCATCGCCGCGTTCGTGCTGATCAAGGTCAACGGCTTCTTCATCGACGATTTCCCGACGACCTTTCCGCGCGCCATGGGCCTGGTCCTCGTCACCGCGGCCGTCATGTTCCTCGCCTACGACCTTTCGGGCTACTTCTTCGCCCGGCTAATGCAGGACCCGACCGTCGGCATCGCGTTCCCGCCGAACTACTCGTACCTGGATTGGCTCCGGGAGCCGGTGGCCCTCAAGTGGCGCGTCCTCGGGCTGTTCCCGTTCGTCCGCTACGTGCCCGTCGGCGTTGCCGTCATGGCCGGGTCAATCCTGAATATCCTCGTCTGGCGAGTTTCGTTCCCGCTCGCGTTCCTGTCCCTCGTCGTGCAACTCGCGTTGAACGCGATGGCGATGGCGGCGCTGTCGTTCGCCTTCCGCTACGGCATCGCGCTTTACGACCGGGAAGTGCTCGCCGAGCGGCGCGAGCCGGCCGCCGAGCGGCAACCCGGCGCGAGGGCCGAGCCGGCGAACCTCCGCGAGGTGGAGCGCGGCGTGGGCGAGGTCTGTGCGACCGCCGACACCTTCTGGCACCGCCTCAACCGGCAGTGGGAGTCCGTCAACGGCCGCCTCGCGCCGCTCTACCGCACGCTCCAGCCGGTGACGGACTACTTTCCGCCGCCCGTGCAAGACTGGCTGAACGCCGGCGGCTGGGTCGCCCTGCCTGTGGGCGCGCTGGCGCTCGTCGTCGTCGGCCGACGCGTTCGCGGGAAGTCCAAGCGCCACCAATACCGATCCCCGTAGGAGCTGCCGTGGACCACAAAGAGCAACACCACGAACACCACCGCCACGAACGCGACGAGAAGAAGAAGCACGAGCGCGAGTACGAGGACCGCCGCGACAAGAAGCTGCTGCCCGTCCATCCGATGTGGCTGTTCGTCGCCGGGATCGTGCTCATCGGCCTCGCGATGGCGGTTTGGACCTTCTTCATCTGGTAACATGTCCCCAGCCCGCGGAGACACTCACGATGCCCGACGAACCCGCCGCGAAGCCGCCGACCCCACGGAGCCGCCGCAAGCAGTTGGCCGTCCTTGCCGTCGGCCTCCTGCTGACGTGGGCGCTCGCCGCGTACATCGTCGCGCCGTTCCTGTGGCGGAGTTACGTCCATCGCCACCCGGCCCTCGACGACGTGCCCGGCATCACCCAGACCGGCTCCGGCATCCCCGGCGACCCGATCAACGTCGCCCTGATCGGCACCAAGGCCGACCTGGTGAAAGCCATGCTCGCCGCCAAGTGGTATCCCGCCGACCCGTTGAGCCTCAAGAGCTGCCTGGAGATCGCCGAGGCGACCGTCTTCAAGCGGGCCTACGACGACGCGCCCGTCAGCAGCCTGTACCTGTTCGGCCGCAAGGAGGATTTGGCCTTCGAGCAGCCGGTTGGCGACAACCCGCGCGAGCGGCACCACGTCCGCTTCTGGAAATCGGATAAAGTAGACTCTGACGGCCGGCCGGTCTGGCTCGGCTCCGCGGTGTTCGACAAGGGCGTCGGTCTGAGTCACACCACCGGCCAGATCACGCACCACACCGCCGCCGACGTGGACGCCGAGCGCGACTTCCTGTTCCAGTGCCTGCAAGCGTCCGGCGACCTGACCGAGACGATCGTGGTGAAGGATTTCCACAAGGTTCGCAGCGGCAAGAACGGCGGCGGCGACCCGTGGAGGACGGACGGCAACCTGTACGAAGGCGTCATCGCCCCGAAGTAACGGAGACGACACCGATGATCGAGCCACTCCCCGAAAGCTCCGGCAAGTACCTCGGCTTCCGCATGTCCGGCAAGCTGCACGACGCGGACTACAAGCACTTCGTGCCCGCGGTCGACGC
>CAZNSL010000493.1:0-5020 GCA_964574975.1 uncultured Alcaligenaceae bacterium
ACGAGGATTCCTTTGATGGGGAAGAAGAGCTGCGAGATCATGAGGTCTGGCATCGCCACGAACACGGAGCGATCCTTGACGGTGCTGATCACGTAGCGGCCCGTCGGAGAGACGCGCGACAACAGGCCGAACGTCAGCTCCCCGTCCTCGCGCTTGAAGTCGGCCCAGGTGATGATCTTGCCGTCATCCATCACCATGTGAGCCGACACCGGCATGATGCCGTAGGCGCCTTTGTCGTTGCCGTAGTCGACGTCTAGGCCGAGGACGCTGCCGTCGTCGGCAAAGGAATGGCAGTTGCCGCATACCGGCAGGTTCTGCAGGACGATCGGCGGGCCGTCCTGTGCGTCGATCGTGCCGAAGCGCCAGCGAATCTTGGACGGATCTTGCACCGCCTTCAGGAACGGCAGGGGAACCTCGCGGTAGAACAACGAGTCCCCGACCGGATCCTTCGATGTGCGGATCCGTACGCGGGCCGAGGCAGCCACAGGCGCGGCGCCCGGTGGGTCGGCGGGCGGGGCCGGCGTGACGCTGGTCACCGTCACCTCGACGTCGCTCTCGGTACTGCGCTGCTTGACCACGCGCCAGACGTCCTCGGCCGGCCGCCAGCGCGAGCCTCCGACCGTCTGTTTCGCGACCTCGGCGCCTGTCGCGTCGCGGATCACCACCTCCCACGGCTGGGTCGGTGAACCCTCCCACACGAAGGTTGGCGCGACGCTCTCCGGTGGAAAGAGGGTCCCGTCGGCCGGATAGGAGATGCGTACCGAGGGTTGCGAGGCGCCAGCGGGTGGCGTGGGCGCGGGTCGCGCGGCTGCGGCCGGGGCGGAGGTAGACCTCGCCTCCGTCGCGCCGCTGTCGTGAGGCGGCGCGACGAGCAGGAGGTTCGTCGCGAGCAGGAGCGACGCGACGACGACGCTCACCGGGCGATGATGCGAGCCCATGCTTGCTCTCTACGCTTCCGTTGGCTCGCGCGGAAGCACCGCCAGGGCTTCGGTCTCGCACAGCAGCTCCGGGCGGCAGAGGTCGGCGCGTACGATCGCGCACGGCAGGTCGGCGATCCCGCGGCGCTCGAACAGGGTTCGAAGCGCAGGCGCATCCTCGGGACGCTTCAGGTAGGTGACCGCGGAGAGCAGATCCGGGAAACCCGCCTCTTGGCGGCCCAGCAGCGACTCGATGTTGTCCAGCATGCGCTCGGCCTGGGCGGCGAAGCTGCCCGAGTGAACGCTGCGACCGGCCCCGTCGATGCTCGCGGTTCCCGAGACGTGCAGGGCGACGCGGTTCTCCTCGACGACCCGCAGGCCGCGCGAGAAATCGGCGCCATAGCTCCACGCCTCGTTGAGCGACGGAGTGGACATGCCGACCTTCTCGACGCGCCGTGACGATTTGATTGCTTGCAGGCTCAGGGCACACGCGTGCTCTAGGGGGAATGCGGCGCCGCCGACCCCCGTGCTCGCCGGGCGGAGGCTCAGGCCGCAGTCGGTGAAGAACTCGCGCCGCGCGGCGTTGAGCGCGTCGTAGTCGCGATCGATGTCGCGCAACTGGATCCAGGTCCGCGTGACGTCAGAGAACTCCATGCCGTGCTGCGCGAGCAGGCCCGCCGCGACGCGGAACATCTCGCGGGCCTGCTCATGCACGCTTGCGCCGGACCCGTAGACATTGGAGCTGTGCAGCGAGATCTGCTCGCCAAGGCGTACCAGGCGTACGCCCGAGCGCGCACAGCCCGCGCATCCGCACGCTGGCGCCACGGGAGCGTCGCTCACAGACCAGGCTGGCTTGCCTCTTGGGATGACGAGTGACGCCATCGATTCGAACGCCACGCGCTCGTCGATGGGTGCCTGCTCGATGAAGGCAGGGAGCGGCGCCGCGTCGCTCCGCCCCACGCTCTCGAGGACTTGACGGCGCGCCTCGAGTACCTGCGGGAGATCGCGACGGATGTCGCGCAGGAATAGCGTTTCGCCGGCCAGGTGCCGGGACCCGGCCTCGAGTGCGGCCAGCGTGTCGGAGAGTGTGGCGTAGACGCCGCGCGCCTGCTGGAGCGTCGACAGCGACCCGTCGCTCGGCCGGCTGAGAACTGCGACTTCTTCCGCGAGCGGCCCCGTGAACCGCCGCAGGACGGTCGAGCGGCCGCGTGTCGCGATCAGCAAGCCGGCAAGTCGGGCGGTAGGATCACCTTGTTCGCGACATTGCCGCTGGCGCAGTTGCCGGTTCCGCCGACACCGAGGATGTCGCCTGCAAAGGGCTGGAAGGGCCCAGGGGGCGGATTGGCACCATTGCCCGTCACCGTATTGTCGACCAACTGGTTGTTGTCCGGTGACGTGTCGGCGTAGTACGGCGGGTTGTTCTCACAACTATTCGCCGTGCCGTCCACGGCGATGCAGTAGTCGATCAACGCGATCCCGAAGAAGTTGTTTCCCTGGATCAGGTTGTCGCGGATCTCGACGTCGTCCACACCGAGCACGAGAACACCGCCGCCGGGAGGGAGTTCGCCGACCAAACCACCCGACACAGGGTTGGGCAGGTTGTTGTCGTGCACGTGATTGTTGACGAAGGTCCAGTCGCGGAAGGGTTGCGACGGCCAATCCTGCGGCGGCAGGCCGGCACCCGACGGATGGTAGAGCCCGACTCCCACCACGTTGTCGTGGATGTCGTTGCCCTCCATGTGGATGGCGTTGGAGACGGTGATCTCCAGCCCGGTCGGGCTATCGTAGAGTTCGTTGTCGATGATGCGAACGTTCTCGGAGGCCTCTACCCAGAGCGCGGAATCGAGCGAACCGTAGGCGACGTTCTTCTTGACCTCGCCGTTGGCCGACAGTGTCGGCCAGATGCCGTTTTCGAGATTGTCGATCGACTCGTTGTTCTCGATGTTGAAGTTCTTGACGTAGCGGAGCCAGATCCCGTTGTTCGAGAATCCCTCGACCGTGAAGCCGGTGATCTCGACACCGTCGATGTCCGGGTCGCCCTGGTTCTCCGGCTCGACGAGGATGCCGTGGCGCTGGCCGGGATTGGGCAGGATACGCACCCGCTGGTCGGGCGGGTTGCTCGCGGCGATCAACTTGATCGGTTTGGTGATCCGCACGGCCGCGCGACCCTCGTGGGTCTCGACGTAGTCGCCGGGCATGACCTTGACCGTCTCTCCGGGGCTCGCGGCATCGACGGCGGCCTGGATCGACTCGCCCGGTCGCACGGTTCGGGTGGCATCGCCCCCCCCGTCGCCGTCGCTACACGCCGACGCAAGGATCGCTGCGGCACAGATGGCCATCAAGACTCGTCGCATGGAACCTTCTCTCTGGGGCTCTCTCGAGCTATGTCGCGTTCCGTCCGGCTCATCCGAGCCCGGCGGCCGTGGGCACGTGGATTCGCAGGATCGCGTGACTCCGGCGGTACACCGCCGCCAGGAGCCCTGTCAACGCGGATCGAGCTGCCCGCTCGGCTGACCAACGCCTCAGTTGTTGGCGGCCCCCTCGAGGATCCAGTTTCGGATCGCATCGATCTGTGCAGCCGGCAGGGGCGACCCGTTGTAGGGCATTCGCTCGCCCGCGCCGGTGCCCTCGACCTTGTGGAAGAGGAAGCTCGCGCCGGGGTCGAAGGGGGAGACGAAGGGCCCCTGGGCGCCGTTTACGCCGTTGGACTGGACCAAGAACGTATTTCGCCACGCCGCACCGTTCGCCAGGATGACGTAGCTCGATCCGTTGCCGTGACAGACGGCGCTCGTCGCGCACGAGCCGGAGAAGATCGGCTGCACACTGCCGGCCAGAGTCGCCTTGGTCTCGGAGGGGAGCAAGAACGAGCCGGGCAGCGAACCTGCATCGAAGGGTGCCCCCCACTGGTCGTTGCATGGGGCCGTTTCGCAAGATCCTGCCGTGCGGCACTCGAGAAAGTACTGGCTGTCGGCGGGATTGGGCGCCTGTTCGACCCGCGTGATGTTGCAGCTCAGGAAGGTCGGCGGGCCTCCATCGGTCGGGAAGACGTTTCCGGTCACCGTCTTGTCGTCGAGGTTGTAGGTGATCGACCAGCGCTCGCCGTTCACGTCCTTGTTGATGAAGTACCGGTTCGAGCCGGGGGAGAGCTGGATTCCCGAGCCCCGCGCGGCGCGCGCCGGGCCGACGTTTCCGAGGCCGAGCCCAGCGAGGACGGCCAGGCCGACCGCGAGGCGAATCCGAAACCGATCTACGTGCACGACTCTTCTCCTTAGAGTTTTCTGCGCCGGGACGATGGGGCCGCCCCGCATTCAGCCTGCGGTACGGTAGAACGCCGGGACCGGATGGCAACCTCCCGGACCGGGCGCGGCGCCCCTGCGCCCCATTTCCAACCCCTAGGCTACGTGAGGGACTCGTCGTCGGGAACTCGGTTTGGTGGGATCATGCACGCTGGCTGCCGCCTGCTCGCCGCTGGGTTGGCGCCGGCCAGCGGTGGGCGCCGAGGCTCATGAACGCATCCACATTCTTCGGTACGTCTCGAGCCTGCCATGGATACCGCACGACCCGCTGACCAGCCCATCCCTACGACGCTGACCGAACGCGTCCTGACCAAGCTCGGCTTCGCCACATTGCCGGCGGCCGACCGCGCCGGTCTGTCGGCCCTCTACGCGGCATGGTGCGAGCACGTGCCCTTCGACAACACGCGCAAGCTCGTAGCCTTGCGCGACGGCGCTCGCGGGCCGCTGCCGGGAGACTCACCGGTCGAGTTTCTCGAGGCGTGGCTCGCCGACGGGTCGGGCGGAACATGCTGGGCCATGCACGGCGCGTGGACCCAGGTTCTCGGAGCGTGCGGGTTCCGTGCGCGCCGCGGGATCGCGACGATGATGGTGGCGCCCGACCTCCCACCCAATCACGGCACGGCCAGCGTCGAGCTGGACGACGAGGTCCTGCTGGTCGATGCCTGCATCCAGCACCGCGAGCCCTTGCGTCTCGCCGCCGGCGCCGAGACCGCGGTTCGCCATCCCGCGTATGGCGTGCGGGTTCGCCCGGAAGGTGCCAAGTGGTTGGTCGGCTGGCGTTCGCCGTTCTCCGCCGGAGGGCCCGAT
>CAZNSL010000494.1:0-4998 GCA_964574975.1 uncultured Alcaligenaceae bacterium
AACCCCAAGGTGGCGGCCTGATCCGGGCCTCGGCAACACTGGGTGAACTCCAGCCCACTTCTCCTTGACTTTGCCCTTCATCTCGGTCCAGTTGCCTTCGACGCGGCTCCAGTTCATGACACGCCTCCTCGGTGTTGCATGCGTGAGTGTGCCCAGCGGGGCCACGACCCGCCGCGACAGCGAGTTGAAGGTGCAACGGGCGTGCCAATCGCCGGCACCCAGTCCCGTACCCTCGGTCGCACGGGCCGACCTGGGTTGACTGCGAACCGCGAACTCCGGTACAGTTCGCCGGTGTCGGGCTACGCCCGCGCCTTTCGGCGAAAGGATTCGGCCGATGATCGTTTCCCCTCGGACCCGGTCGGCGGAGTGGCGCTCCGGCGTCGCCTGGGAAGAACCCGACTGCCTACTGTGCGGTAGCGACCGGCGCACGCCGGTCCTCGAAGCTGCCGACCCGTCCGACGCCGGCCGCGGCCTGCGCTTCGCCGTGGTCCGCTGCGCCGATTGCGGTCTCCAGTACACCTGCCCGCGGCCAGACCCGGCGACGATCGGCCAGTTCTACGCCGCCGACTACGGCCCGTTTCGCCGCCCGCGCCTCAAGAACCGCGGCGAGCCGTGGGGGCCACTGGCGGCCATGATGGGCCGGCCGTGCGTCGAACGGCGGACTTTGCCGTGGCACGGTCAGGGCCGGCTACTCGACTTCGGCTGCGGCGGCGGTTCTTACCTGGAGCGGATGCGCGCTCAGGGCTGGAACGTCGCCGGCCTCGATGCGTCGGCCCCGACGGCCGAGCGCGTTCGCCGCGAACTCGGCATCCCCTGCCACGTCGGCACGCTGCCGCACCCGGACCTGGCTCCCGGATCATTCGACGTAGTCACGATGTGGCACGCGCTGGAACACGTCCACGACCCTCTGTCAGTGCTACGGGCAGCGCACGACCTGCTCGCGCCGGGCGGTCGGCTGCTGATCGCGGTGCCGAACATCGCCAGCGCTCCGGCTCGGTGGTTCGGTCCGTCGTGGTTTGGGCTGGAGTTGCCGCGGCACCTGACGCACTTCACGCCAACGACGCTGCGGGCGTTCGTCGAAAAGGCCGGCTTCCACTTCGACCGGGGTCGTATGGTGCGCCACAGCGACTGGCTGCGGCTATCGGCACAACTCTCCGGTCGGCAGGGTCGGCGATCCGTCGGCCAGCGGCTGTTGACCAACAAGTCGGCGGCGAAGCTCGTGGCGTGGGGCTGCTACCTCACCCAACGGGCCGACTGCATCTTCGCCGCCGGTTCGAAAGACATTTGAGCTCGACGCGCCAGCGAGGAAAATTCGGACCCTCGCTGGCGCATCGGGCACAACCCATTTTCCGCGGCTTGCCCCATCCAGCGACGGTTCGGTAGTCTACGGCGACCTTGCCGGTTCTATCGGTTGCCGCGTCCGCGCCGGTTGGCCGTTTCCGCACCTTTCGCACAACCCGCGTTCGTGGCGCAACCGATCTAAACGGCAGATTCGACCCTCCGACCGCGACGGCGCGGGGGGCCACGCGACCACGGATTCGGAGTAGCCATGAAGAAACTGCTCTGCTGCACCCTCGGGGCCACCCTCGGGCTGCTGGCGAGCGCGTCCGCCGCGGACCCGGTGCCGGCACAGGCCCCGCCCGCCGCGACCGTGCCGCAAGGCATCCCCGCCGCCATGCCGCCCGGTGCCCCCGTTATGCCGTCGTCGGCGGCCGCCCAGTTGACCATGCCTGGCGGCCCGGCCGGCCCGCCCATTGCCGAGTCGCTGCCCCCGCCGCCCGCCGCGACGCCCTACAACAGCGGCTCGCTGCTCGACATCTGGATGCACTACTACTACGTCCCTCCGCGGCACCAGGTGTCGGCCCAGGCGCTGATCTGGTGGGTCAAGGGAGCGACAAGCCCGGTCCTGTTGCAGGACACGCGGCCGAGCATTAACGGCTTTCGCCCCAACGGCGGCAACTTGATCGGCATGGACGACCTCGACGAACAGCAGCGCTACGGCGCGCGCATCAAGTACACGCACTGGTTGGACAACGAGTGTCTCCGCGGGCTGGAGCTCGGCGCGTTCGTAACCGGCGACCGCCACGCCTTCATGGGCTTCAGTTCCAACGAGTTCCCCGACCTGTCGCGGCCGTTCATCTCGAATAACCCCGGCTTCGAGGGCTTCCTCGGCAAGCCGGTGTTCCTCGCCGGTGAGGTGACCGGGCTGTTCACGGCGGAACTCGACAGCGAGTTCTACGGGGCGCAGTTCAACTTCCGCAGCCGCGTCGCCCACACCTGCAACGCGCGGATCGACGGCCTGGCCGGCTTCCGCTACCTGAACCTGAACGAGCGGCTGACGCTCAACGAGGAGACGTTCCGCTTCGCCCGCAACCAGGACTTTCCCGACGAAGCGTTCGGGTCGCGCGGCCAGCGGTTCGACCGCTTCGCCACCGACAACGACTTCTTCGGCGGCCAGGTGGGTGCGAACTACGAGTGGCGCAACGAGCGGGGCTTCTCGTTCGAGTTGCGGGCGATGTTCGCTGCTGGCACGACGCAGGAGCGGGTCTCGGTCGAAGGCCAAACGGTGCGCCGGCTGACCAACGGCCAGACGCTGACGTTGCCCGGCGGCTTCCTCGCCCTGGACGGTGCGAACATCGGCGTACGGACGCGCAACTCGTTCGCGTTCGCCCCGCAGCTCACGGCCCAGCTCAGCTACTACATCGCTCCGGGCGTGCGTATCTTCGGCGGCTACGACTTCCTGTACTGGAGCCGAGTGGCCCGGGTGAGCGAGCAGATCGACATCACGCTCGACGCGACGCGCATCCCGCGCTTTACGCAGGAAGGCATCCTGCCGCCGGCCGAGCAGGTGCGACCGGCTCCGCTGTTCCAGAACAACGACTTCTGGGCACAGGGCGTCAACATCGGGGCCGAGTTGAAGTGGTGACGGGTGCCCGCCTGCGACGCCGCGAGCAATGAGCCCGACGCGCCAGCGGGGGAGCGAGCTAAAAACCACGCAGGCGCGTCGGGCGCCAAGCACGCGGCGGCGCGGGTGACCGACCCCTCGGCTGCTGCACTACAATGCGGTCGTCGGACATTGTGGGGGTCGCATGAGCGCGTTCGCCGAGTTCCGCACCGCCATCGAATCCGCGAAGCCGCGCATCGCCCTGGTCCTCGGCTCCGGCATGGCCCCCGTCAACGCGCCGATCGCCCCGACCGCAGCCATCGGGTTCGCCGACATCCCCGGCATGGTCGCCCCGACGGTGGCCGGGCACAAAGGGCAACTCGTCCTCGGCTCGCTGGCGAACGAGCCGGTGCTGGCCTTCACTGGCCGGTGGCACGTCTACGAGGGCCACCCGTGGGCGCGGGTCGTACGGCCGGTCGAAGTCGCGGCCGAACTGGGCGTCGAGCGGCTGGTGCTGACGAACGCGTCCGGCGGCATCGCCGGGCGGTTGGCCCCCGGTAGCCTGATGGCGCTCACCGATCACATGGAATGGAACCGTGAGCGCTCGTGGCGCGAGCGCGGCCCCGGCGAGCGGCCGTCGCCGTACTCGACCTTCGAGCGTGGGTTGCTGCGCCGGGCGGCGGTGACGAGTGGCGTCGAGTTGCACGAAGGCATCTACCTGTCGGTGACGGGACCGTGTTACGAGACGCCGGCCGAGGTGCGGGCGATGCGTCTGGTCGGGGCCGACGCCGTCGGCATGTCCACGACGCGCGAGGCACAGCGCGGAGCGGAGTTGGGGCTAGACGTGGTAGCGGTGTCGTGCGTCGCCAACCGAGCGGCCGGCCTGAGCGACACGCCGCTGACGCACAAGGAAGTGCTAGAGGTCGTCGCCGCCGCCAGCGGCCGACTGGCGAAGCTGCTGGCGGCGTACGTGACAACGACGCGGTAACCGGTTAGCGACGCTTCGCAGAAGCGTCAACGCTTCTACGAAGCGTCGCTAACCCACGTTTCAACGACCCCCCGCTCTACGAGAAGTCGCTTGATTCATTTGAAGCAACGCTTCGAGGTACATATAGCGGTTGCTGTTCAAGTCCTGGGACGGCACTTGACCGTTGTCAAAGCGGAGACGGTTGACGCCGACAATAAAGCTAGCGACGCCTAGAAAGCGCTGTCTCGCTTTGAGTTGATCCGCTGGATTTGAAGTCATGGCCAATTCAGAGTCTCGCACCCGGCGAGCGGACTGTTCCAAAACGTTGATCGTGCCACCCCGCGCGCCGGCCATGAACACATTGAGCCGGTCCTTCAACTCGTTGACGGCCGTACGGTGCATGATCTTCGCCAGCGCCAAGTCATGCGTATCATTGGGCTGAGGCTGCGCCAGCGGCGAAAGTGCCGCCAAGGAGGCGATTGTCTTTTCCTTGTCCAGCGTTTCAAAATCAATCTTGGGCAAATCCTTCTCCGGTTCGTCCGGGTCGGGGAGGGTCTTCCCGGTCAGGTTGACGATCGGCGGATTGACAGCGGGCCTCGCCTTCGGCTCCTGAGCCAATCCGGGCCGCAGCCCCCAACCGACGCCGGTCGCCGTCGCCGCCAGCACGCCGCCCGCGAGTGCCACTGCCTGCACTTTGCCCCAGAATGCCGCTTTCATCGTCGCCTCCGCTATCGCTAGAACCGTAACCCGCCCGGCCAAATTCGCCGGCTGACTCGCCGCCGCAACGAGCGCCGCCGGCGGCACCGACGCCAGGCCGTCCAACCGTCGGCGTAACTGGTCGCGCGCCCGCGCCAGCCGGCCGGCGACGGTGCCGACCGGCCAGCCCAGCCGCGTTGCCGCTTCCTCGTTCGTTAGCCCCTGGTAGTAGCACAACAGCACCGGCAGCCGATACTTCTCCGCCAACCGGTCCACCGCCGCGGCCACGGCCGCCCGCTCCTCGCGCACCTCGGCCGGCTCCGCATCGGGCCGGCCCGGTAACTCGTCTGGCAATGTGCCGGTGCGCAGCCGGCCGGCCCGCGCCTGGGCCTGCTTGACGACGCGGCGGGCGACGCCGGAGAGCCAACTCGCCAGCGATTCGCGCTTGGCG
>CAZNSL010000495.1:0-4997 GCA_964574975.1 uncultured Alcaligenaceae bacterium
ACGGATAAACACAGATGAATACAAGAAATGGTTCTTGTATTCATCTGTGTTTATCTGTGTTCATCTGTGGCTATTTCTTCCGTCACCGGTACTCGTAGCCGATCTGGAACGCGATCCGGCCGTCCGGCAGTTGCCGCACCTCCGCGATATGCACCGGCAGGCCGCCACCCTGTGGCGACGCGCTCGACGGCGTCGTCTCCGGTGTGAAGGCGTTCGATGCGGCGCTCGGGTACGGCACCGCGCTCAGGTGCGACGTCGGGCCAGTCGGGCCTTCGATGCCGTGCGACTCCTCCAACAGCGGCCGGCCGTTGACGACGCGCCAGATCAACAGGCCCTCGGCCGGAAGGTTGGCGTCGAAGCCCGTCTTCCGGCGGTTCTCCAACAGGAAGTACTCGCTGCCGTCCGGCCGCACCAGCACCTTGAAGCACTCCGACGGTGAACCCTCGACCGGCGACAGTAGCAACTTCTGCTTGACGGTCGGGTCGATGGCCGCGGGCTTCAGCCAGCCCATCGTTTCCTTGGCCCACGCGCTCAAGTGCTGCGGCCGGTGCGTCGGGAACGGGTCGGAGAGCGCGCACCATACGCCCAGGCCTTCCGACGCAGCGTTCTCGCGTCGCGCTGCCAGGTCCGGCAGGCCCAAGACGCGGGCGAACTCCTTGACGAACACGCCCAAGGGCGTCATGCGTGGGCCGCCTTCCGGGGCGAGGACGTACGGCAACCGCACGTTGGGCCGCAGCGTCAGCACGCCGGCGTGCGGGTAGTAGAGGGCACCACGGTTGGTCGGCACGCGCTCGCCGGCGTACAGGAACAGCAGGCCATCGAAGCCCTGCAAGGCGTCCTTGCCGTCGCGGGCCGTCAGCTTCTCGACCGCTTCGAGCGGTAGCGCTGTCTTGTTGCTGACGCCGGAGCCTTGCGAGTAATCGCCTCGCTTCTTGCCGACCGTCACCCGCGCGAACACCTTGCCCTCGACGGCCAGCGCTCCGGCCGACTGTTCGCGCCAGTAATCGGCGAAGCTGCCGTACACTTGTTGGCCGGTCGCGTTCGACTTTTTCGCGTAGGAGTCGCGGCTGAACAGGGCGTCGTCCCAGTCCTTGACGGCGACCTTGTCGTTGTGCTTGACGTCGGCGAACTCGATCGGCACGACGGCGAGGCGGAACTTTGGCTTCTTCCACGGCCCGCCCGCCGGTTCGCCGCGGCCGAAGCCGCCGCGGCGACCCTCGCGCTCGGCAGCGAGCGTCACGGTCACGTCGAATTCCTTCTCGTCGCGGCGGAGCGTCAGTGCCACCCTGTCGCCGGGCTTCCTCTCGGCCAGGATGTCGGCCAATCGGCCCGTGCGGGTCAACGGTTCACCGCCGATCTTGACCACGAAGTCGCCGGCCTTGACGCCGGCCTTGGCGGCCGGCGAGTCGGCGGCGACGCTTTCGACCTTCGCGCCCACTCCTTCCTTGGCGACGGCCAGGGTGAGACCGGTCTCCGGCGGACGTGCGCCGAATTTCATCGGCCGACTGGTGGCGGCTAACGTCGCGGTGACCGCGACGGCTCGGTCGCCGCGTAGGAGGCCGAGTTCGACGGTCTCGCCGGGGCTGCGGGCTTGCAGCCACTCGCGGAAGGCATCCGGCGTTTTGACCGGGTGTTCGCCGACGCGGGTCACGATATCGCCGACCTTGACGCCAGCGGCATCGGCCGGCGAACCGGGCTGGACGCCGTCGACGGCGAGCCGGCCTTTATCGTCGCGGCGGACGGCCGCGCCGAGGTAGCCGGTTTGGCTGCCGTGGGCGGTGGGACGCACGGCGGCGGTGACGGCCGTGGCGACGGTGCGGTAGTCGGCGAGGTCCGGCGTCGGCTCGGCGGCGAGGGCGAGTGCAAAGAGGAGGTATGTCATGGCGCGATCGTCCGTGCGCCAGCCCGGAGCGCCAGCGACGGGACGCGCAACCCGTCGCGGGCGCTGCGGGCTGGTCGGTCAGTGGTACTCGTACCCGATGTGGAACGCGATGGCGTCGCCGGCGCGGTGGATGTTGGTGATGTACACCGGCTGCGCCCCCGGCGTCGCCGCCCGGCTCGACGGCACCGTGTACGGCGTGTAGGCGTCGTTGGCCACGCTGGGGTACGGCACCTTGTCGAGGAACACCCGCGGCCCCGCGGCCCCTTCGACGCCGTGCGACTCCTGAAGGAACGGCCGGCCGCCGACCACGCGCCAGATCAACAGCCCTTCGGCCGGCAGGCTCGTGTCGAAGCCCTTCTTCTTGCGGTTCTCCAACAGCAGATACTCGCTGCCGTCGGGCCGGACCAGCACCTTGAAGCAGTTGTACGGCGAGTCCTCAACCGGCGGCAGGACGAGTTTCTGTTTGACGGTCGGGTCGATAACGGTCGGCTTGACCCAGCCGAGCTTCTCCTTCGACCAGGCGCAGAAGTGCTGCGGCTGGCCGCCGCCGGTCTGGTTGGCCATCGCGCTCCAGACGCCGGAGCCTTCCATGCCGGGGTTCTCCGGCTGGGCGTACAGGTCCGGCAGGCCGAGCATGTGGCCGAACTCGTGGCAGAAGACGCTGATGTTGCCCATCGAAAACGTCCCCTGGCGGTTGCTGCCCTCCGGGCAGATGAAGTACGGCCAACTCTTGCCGCCGAAGCGGACGCTGGAGCGGTGCGGCCAATACAGGCTGCCGCGCGGCACCCCGAAGCTCGCGCCGGCGTAGATGAAGAACACGCCGTCGAGGTCCTTCAGGGCGTCCGGCCCGTCGCGGGCCACCAGCTTCTCCAGCGCCTCGGTCAGGAACGCCTGCTTCGACCCGGTGGCGTATTCCGCCCGCTTCTTGCTCACCTCGACGAACGGGAACGCGCGGCCCTCGACCTTGAGCGCTCCAAACGACTGCTCGATGAAGTAGTCGCGCAGGCTGCCGTGGACTCGGCTGCCGGTGACGCTCTTGCCGGTGTACAACCCCTCGGTGAACATCGCCTCTTGCCAGGCGGTCGGCGTAATCTTGGGGTTGTGCTTCACGTCGGGGTATTCGACGCCGATGATGCCGAGGCGGAACGTCGGCTTCGACCAGTAGCGGTTGGTGAACTCGACCGCCCGGCCGCCGGCCCGGCCACTGAAGCGCCCGCTGCGGAATCGGTTCTCCGGCAGCCGTTCGGTGCCGAGCTTGACCTTCATCTCAACCGACTTCTCGGCCAGCCAGAGCGTCAGTGTCACGGTGTCGTCGGGCTTTTTGGCAGCGAGGTAGTCGTTGAACTTCTCGGCGGCGGTCAGGGCCACGTCGTCGATCTTGAGCAGGATTTCGCCGGGCTTGAGCTTGGCGTGGTCGGCCGGCGAGTCGGCGGACACCTCCTCGATGACGAGACCATCGCGGCCGCTGGCCGGGGCGACCTGCAAGCCGAGGACGGCCTTCGGCTTCGCCGGCGGCACCGGCTTGACCAGCGGCTCCAGCGCGACCTTCAGGTTGATCGGCTGGCCATCGCGCGCCAGGCCGAGCTTGACCGCGGTGCCGGCGATCTTGCCGCGCAGGGCGTCGTCGAAGGCGCTCTCGTCGGCGATGGCCGTACCGTCGAGGGTGACGAGCAGATCGCCGGCCTTGACGCCGGCCCTGTTGGCGGGCGAGTCGGTGGCGACGGCGGCGACGGTCGGTTTGCCGCCCTCACCGGCCGCGACGTGCAGGCCGAGGAAGCCCGGCTTCGGCGCGGCGACCGGCGTGGGCGCGGCCTTGACGATCTGGGTGGCGACGGCTTTTTGCGGTGGGAGGTAGTCGGCGAGGTCGGTGTCGGCCGCGAAGCCGAGGCCGCCGAACAGGACGGCCGCGGCCAGGCCGAGGCGGTGCGCGCGAGTCACGGGTGACGCTCCGAACGTGGGGGACTCTTGTCAGAAATACCACGAACGCGCCGCGGGTGCTAGCGACTCAGAGATTTCTCATCGTCTGTCTCCCCTCTCCCGGCTTTGCGGGAGAGGGGAGCAAAGGCAATCCCGCCGCCGCCCTGGCGAATAACGCTCCGGGTGGCCCGTTCCGTACAATGGCCCTTCGCCGCCGTGGGGGATGTCCGTGCCCGTCATCGAGACGCGCGACCTGCGCAAGACCTACCGCGGCGTCGAGGCGCTGCGCGGCGTGTCGATCCGCGTCGAGCCGGGCGAGGTTTACGGCCTGCTGGGCCGCAACGGGGCCGGCAAGACCACCCTCGTCAAAATCCTCCTCGGTATCGTCAAACCGACGGCCGGCTCCGCGACGCTATTGGGCCATCCGGCCGGCGACGCCAAGGCCCGTCGTCGCGTCGGCTACCTGCCGGAAGACCACCGCTTCCCCGAATACCACACCGCGGCCAGCCTGCTCGACTTCTACGGCGACCTGTACGGCCTGCGGCGCGGCGATCGCCGCGCCCGGGCCGTCGCCGCCCTCGACCGGGCCGGGCTGAAGGAGCGGATGCACTCGAAAGTACGCACCTACTCCAAGGGCATGAAGCAGCGGCTCGGTATCGCACAGGCGCTCTTCCACGACCCGGAACTGGTGTTCCTCGACGAGCCGACCGACGGCATCGACCCGGTTGGTCGGCGCGAGATTCGCGCCATCCTGCAAGCGCTCAAGGAGCGCGGCGTGACGGTGTTCCTCAACTCGCACCTGTTGAGCGAGGTCGAACTGCTGTGCGACCGCGTCGCCATCATGGAGCGCGGCCTACTCGCGCGCGAGGGCACCGTCGCCGAGCTGACGCGGCAGGCGAACCGCTACGTGCTGCGCCTAGCCGACGGCGACGCGTTCCCGGACGCCGAACTGGCGGCGGCCGGCTACGCGGTGCGGCGAGCCGGCGAGTGCTGGGAGGCGGTGCTGGCCGACGGCCAGGCGATCGACACGGTCGTGGACTTCCTGCGGAGCCGGGGCCTACGCCTGCGGCACCTGGTCGAAAAGCGGGAGTCGCTGGAGGAGGCGTTCCTCAAGACGGTGGACGCCGCGGAGGTCGTGCCAGTGGGGAATCAGGAATTAGGAATTAGCCACAGATGAACACAGATCGACACAGATGAA
>CAZNSL010000496.1:0-4982 GCA_964574975.1 uncultured Alcaligenaceae bacterium
GTCGAAGCTGCCCGGCGTGCCCGTCTGCGAGCTGCTGCCGCGCACCGCCGCGATCATGGACAAGGTGTGCCTCATCCGCTCGATGACGCACTCGATGACCAACCACAACTCGGCGACCTACTACAGCCTTACCGGCCGGGTGCCGCCGCTCGACGACATCCGCCTGCGCGACTCGCTCGACCTGTTCCCCGCCTACGGCTCCGTGGTCGATAAGCTCGCGCCCGCCACCAACGGCATGCCGACGTTCGTCGCCTACCCGCACCGGCTGACCGACGGCTCGGTGTCGCCGGGCCAGCACGCCAGCGTCCTCGGCAAGGCGCACAATCCGCTGTTCTTCACCCAGGACCCGAACGCCGCCAACTTCGGCCTGCCGGAGCTGCAACTGCCCGGCGACCTGTCGCTCGAACGCCTGGAGAATCGCCGCGAAATCCTCCGCATGATCGACCAGCAGAGCGGCCTGCTCGAG
Organism: uncultured Alcaligenaceae bacterium; assembly: GCA_964574975.1. GTDB lineage: Bacteria > Planctomycetota > Planctomycetia > Gemmatales > Gemmataceae > JAXMAS01. The sequence goes on from CAZNSL010000496.1 coordinate 467, forward strand.
TACTCCGCGACCGCCCGCGGCATCGACGAGACGTACCAGAAGGCCATCGCCATGCTGACCGCGCCGAAGGTCAAGGAGGCGTTCGACCTGGCGAAGGAGCCGGCGGCGGTGCGCGATGGGTACGGCCGGACGACCTACGGCCAATCGTGCCTCTTGGCCCGGCGGCTGGTCGAACGTGGCGTGAAGTTCGTCAACGTCTACCTGTCGGCGTCGATCGGCCCGCCGGGAGCCTGGGACACGCACGGCCTCGGCGGCGTGCCGATGGCCCCGGAGTTACGCAAGCACCTGTTGCCGAACACCGACAAGACGCTGCCGACGCTCATCAACGACCTCGACCAGCGTGGCCTACTCGATTCGACGCTCGTGCTGTGGGTCGGCGAGTTTGGCCGTAGCCCGCGCATCAACAAGGAAGCCGGCCGCGACCACTGGCCGCGCTGCTACACGGCGCTGCTCGCCGGTGGCGGCGTCAAGCGCGGCCACGTCCACGGCGCGTCGGATCGCAGCGGTGCGTTCGCGTCCAGCGACCCGGTGAAGCCAGACGACCTCGCGGCGACGGTCTACGCGCTCTTGGGCTTGGACCCCGGCGCGGAAATCCGCGACGCGCTCGGCCGACCACACCCAATCGCCGCTGGCTCGCCCGTCGCGGGGGTGATGGCATGAGCGACTCGCCACCCATTCTGAAGCTGACGCCGCGATTCGTGGCTGGTTTGCTACTGATCGACGCGTTGTGCGCGGCCGTCCTCATTGGCGTAGCTCTGTTGATCTGGCCGCCGAGTTCGGCAGCGCAGCCGAGTAACGACCGGGCCGATGTCGAACAACTTTTGCAGGTCCAGGCCGACGCGTGGAACCGCGGCGACCTCGACGGCTTCATGGCCGGCTACTGGAAGTCGCCGGAGTTGACGTTCGTCTCCGGCGGCAAGGTGACGACCGGCTGGGACGCGACGATGCAGCGCTACCGCAAGCGCTACAAGGCCGACGGCAAGGAGATGGGCAAGCTGACCTTCAGCGACCTGAAGGTGCGAACGGTCTCCAACACGTTCGCGGTGGTGACGGGCCGCTGGGCCCTGGCGTTCGCCAAGTCGCCGGACAAGCCCGGCGGGCGGTACACGCTGCTGGTCGAGAAGAAGCCCGAAGGCTGGCGCGTCACCTACGACCACACCTCGGCGGACGAGAAATGATGTCTTTCTCCCCTCTCCCGCAAAGCCGGGAGAGGGGAGAAAGACATCACCCCCGCGCCAACTCCATCCACAGCGCCCGGTAGTACCGCAGCATCTCCTCGCCGCTGGTCGCGTCCGGCGGCGTCTTTCCCACTTCGCACAGCGTGTAGCGGTCGTAGCCGATGCCGCGCAACAGCGCGAACAACTCGCGGTACGGATACCGGCCGTCGACGTCGCGGTACAGCTCGTTGATGTGGCACGACTTCAACCACGGCTTCAATAGCCCGAACGACTCCTTCACCGACCCGTTCGTCACGTCGGCCGCGTTCGAGTTCCAACAGACGCCGACGGCGGGGTGGCCGCAATGCTCCATGATCGCTTTCATGGCCGGCGGCTTCTGCGTCTCCTTGCCGTGGACCTCGACCCAGATTTCGACGCCCGCGTCGGCGGCTGCCCGGCCGCACGGCACGAGCGCCTGGCCGATCTGCTCCAGCGACTTCGCGGCCGGCACGTCCGGGCGCAGGCCGTTGGGCCGTACCTTCACGCCACGTGCCCCCAGGTCGGCGGCGAGGCCGACGAAGCGCTTGCACGTCTCGACGTTGCTCGCAACAACGGCCGGATCGACGGCGTGGTACTCGCACTCGGTGCCGAGGCCCCAGATGGTGACGCCCGCGTCGGCGCAGCGCTTCTTCACGTCGGCCCGCTCGTCGGCGGACAGCGTCGGCTCGACGCCGTGCGCGTGCGTCGTGCGGAACTCGACGCCGGTGATTTTGGTCCGCTGCAAGATGCCGAGAAGCGTGGGCAGGTCCCACTTCCGGGCGACGTTGTAGGTGACGACGCCGAGCTGGAACTTCAGCGGCTTGTCGTCCGACGCCGGCGCGGCGGCGGTCGCCGGAAGTAGGGTGGCGGCGGCGGCGAGGAAGCGGCGGCGGGAGAAGGACATCGAAAACTCCTGTGCATGGTAGGTCCCGCCTGCCGGACGGGACCGCGGCGCAAGCCCCTCGCGGTTGCCCGCGCCGCGCGGCGGCGGTACATTCACTAGATACGCCCGGCCCGGGGAACGTGCGCTATGCTCGCCAAACTGCTGGTCGTCTCTGGCCCCGACGCCGGCAAGGTCTTCGAGATCAACGCCAAAGTGCAGACCGTCTTCGGCCGCAGCCGCGAGGCCGACGTCAAGCTCAGCGACCCGCGCATCTCGCCGTTCCACTGCCGCGTCGAGGTCCGCCACAGCGAGCTGTTCGTCGTCGACCTCGATAGTGTCGCCGGCATCTTCGTCAACAATACGTTAGTCCGCGAAGACACCCTGACGATGGGCGACACGCTTACCCTCGGCGGCACCACGCTGCTCGTTCAAGACCCCGACGACATCGCGAGGCCCGGTAAGGCTGCCGAGGCGAAGCCCGCCGCCCAGCCGGCAGCCGCGAAGCCCGCGACGAAGCGCGCCGCGAAGCCGGTGCCCGCGCCGCCGCCGGAGCCGAAGGAGGCGAAGGCAAGTTCCGCCGACTTGCCGGAGCGGGCCGAGCAACTCAGCGGGCACGTCCTGGCGAACTACAAGATCGGCGAGATGATCGCCCGTGGCCGCACCGGCGTCGTGTACAAGGCCCACGACCTGAAGCACGGCCGAGCGGTCGCCGTCAAGGCGATGGCACCGGCCTACGGCGCGGACGAGCGGCACAAGCGCGACTTCGCCAAGGCGATGAAGCTGGTGATGCCGCTGCGGCACGAGAACATCGTACCGGTGCTGGGGGCCGGCAAGACCGGCCCGTACTGCTGGGTGGCGATGGAGTTGGTCAACGGCTACAGTCTGACGGGCACGATCCGCAAGGTCGGCGTGGCCGGGTCGCTCGATTGGCGGCGGGCCTTGCGGATGTCGATCTACCTGTCGCGCGGCCTGAACTACCTGCACGAGCAGAAGGTGGTCTACCGCAGCATCGGCCCGCAGAACATCATGTGCGACGGCGAATTCTTCGTGCCACGGCTGAGCGACTTCCTGCGGGCACGGCCGTTCTTCGACCCGTTCGAGGTGCCGGACGAAATGCCGGACAGTCTGATGCTGTACATGGCCCCGGAGCAGACGCGCGAGGAGACGGAAGTCGATAGCCGTTCGGACATCTTCAACCTGGGTTCGCTTCTCTACCAGTTGCTGACGGGCCGGCCGCCGTTCGAAGGTGGGTCGATGGCCGAGACGATCACGAAGATCCGCCGCGAGAAGCCGGAAGACCCGCGCAAGTTCCAGCTCGCCATCCCGCAGGCCTTCGCCGGCGTCGTCTTGCAGATGCTGGCGAAGCGACCGGAGGAGCGCTACCAGACGATGGCCGAGGTGCTGCGCGAACTGGAGCGAGCGCTCAAGTACCAGGGCATGACCCTGCAGGCGGGCTGACGGACCCGTTGTCGAGGCAACGAATCGCTGCACCGTCCGCCGCGGCGGCGGGTAGGATGGAGCGCAACCCCCGTCTCCGGCCCGAGGCCCGTGCCGATGTCCGCCGACCGTAACCTTCTCTTCGGCATCCTGGCCGTGCAGCTCGACTTCGTCGACCGCGACGCGCTCATCGACGCCATGAGCGCCTGGCTACTCGACAAGTCCCAGCCGCTCGGCGACATCTTGCGCGACCGTGGCCACCTGTCGCCGGCGCGGCGGCAACTGCTCGATGCCCTCGTCGACGAACACCTGCGGCAACATGGCGACGACCCGCGGCAGAGCCTCTCCGCGGTGGCGTCGGTCGAGCCGGCGCTGCGGCAGAGTCTCGCAACGATCGCCGACGACGAAGTCCGCACCAGCCTTAGCCACGCCGGGTGGCGCGCCCCCCAGGCGACTATCGACGGGCCGCGGTCCTCGGCCGGGCGCTACGAAATCCTGCGGCCGCACGCCAAGGGTGGCCTCGGCGAGGTCTACGTCGCCGAGGACACCGAGTTGCACCGGCCTGTGGCGCTGAAGGAAATCCGACCGCAGTTCGCCGACGACGCGGCCAGCCGCGGCCGGTTCGTCCTGGAGGCGGAGATTACCGGCGGGCTGGAGCATCCCGGCATCGTGCCGGTCTACGGTCTCGGGGCGTACCCCGACGGCCGGCCATACTACGCGATGCGCTTCATCAAAGGCGACACGTTCAAGGAGTCTATCGGACGGTTCCACGCTCTGCCGAGCGGGGGGCGTCCGCCCCCTGAGACTTCCGAGTCTCAGGGGGCTAACGCCCCCCGCTCGCCGGACTTCGCGTCCCTCCAATTCCGCGAGTTGCTGGGCCGGTTCGTGGACGTGTGCAACGCCGTGGCCTATGCCCACTCGCGCGGCGTCTTGCACCGCGACCTGAAACCCGTCAACGTCATGCTCGGTCCGTTCGGCGAGACGCTCGTCGTCGACTGGG
>CAZNSL010000497.1:0-4982 GCA_964574975.1 uncultured Alcaligenaceae bacterium
ATGGACGCACTTCGCCAAGTCGGTCGAGTAACCGTTCGCCTTCAACCAGCCGGCACTCGGATGATACTGCATCGGCCCCAGCTTGCCGTGGGACAGATCGACGACGATGACGACCGATTGCAGTTTCACGAGCTTGTCTTGCGGCACGACCACCTCGATGTCGGCCAACTTGCCTTCGAGGAATCGCAGCGCCCGGCGGCCCAACGGCTCGTTCGGACCCGTTAGCAGGCGGTCGTCGACGCGGACGGTCCACCCTTCCAGTTTTCGCACCGTGTGCGACGCCGGCTTTTCGGGTTCGGCGTTCGCCTTCGCTGGCTGGGCTGTCCCGTCGAGAGCGTGGATCGTGTTGTGAATGACGCCGACGATCGCACGGCCGTCGGTCCCTTTGACGCGGTACTGAATTTCCATGCCGCGGGTCGGGGCCAATCCCGCGATGGCGAGTCGCACCGTCTTGCCGTCCGCAAGGAGTGCGGCCTTCGTCACCGGCAGCGGCCGTTCGTCGATGTGTTTGGAGCCGTAGTTCTGACTCCGTTCGAGGCCCCAGACCTTGACCTCGTAGTTCCGGGCGTCCGCCGCGTTGGCCGGGTCGAGCGGATCGGTGAAGGTCACGTCCACCCCGGTTGGCCTCGCTTTCAAGGCAACGGGCAGGTCGGCCGGCTTGCCGGTCGTGCGGACCCGGTACAGGCCGCCGGGCTGCGTCTGGTTCCCGGCCCAGGCGTACATGCCGCAGACGTAGAGCTGCCCGTCGGTCGGGTGGAAGCGGCCGCGCATGATTCCGGTCGGGAACGGCGGCAGCGGCAAGGCGCACATGCCGCCCTGGGCCTGCCCGTTCACCGTCTCGTACGGCACCACGTAGAGCTTGCCGTGGCCGTAGGAGACGTTCAGGAGCGATCCCTTGAGCGGTGCCCACTTGTCGCTGGTCACCCACACCAGTTCGGCGGGCGAACGGTCGAAGGTGTTGGTGACCCAGCACAGCGGTTGCTTCATCGCGGCGTCGGAGGCGTCGGTTACGTCGGTGTAGCCCCACATGTTGCCGTAGAAGCCACCCTTCTCGACGAGGTTGATGCGGTTCTTCGGCGTCCAGAAGCCTTCCTGATCGGTGACGAAGAAGGTGCCGTCGGGGTTCAGGCAGACGCCGTTCGCCGCCCGGAAGCCGGTGGCGAGGATCGATGTCGTCGCCCCGTCCTGGCTCACCTTCAGAAGCGTCCCGTGGTGCGGCACGAGGGCCGGCAGGGCGTGGCGGCCGCTCTTGGCGTAGTAAAAGTTGCCGGCCGCATCCGTTTGCAGGCCCATGGCGAACTCGTGGAAGTGTTCCGTCACCTGATGATCGTTGTTGAAACATTCGAGGAAGTCGGCTTCGCCGTCGCCGTTCAGGTCGCGCAAGCGCACGATCTGGTCGCGGCAACAGACGAAGATGTCGCCGTCGCGCAACTTCAGGCCGAGCGGCTGGAACAGCCCCGTCGCGATCCGCCGCCACGTCAGCCCGTTCGCCGGGGCGTCGAAGCCGGACACCATCCAGACATCGCCGTCCCAGGAACAGACCGCCGCCCGGCGACCGTCGGGGAAGAAGTCGAAGCCGGTCAGGCGGAGTTGCGCATTCCACGGGTTCGTTATCGGCAACTCGAACGTATCGACCGCGAACGGCCCGTCGTTCTTGCCGAGGACCACGCGGGTCTTGAGGGCCTCCGGCCAACGCTTCGGGCCGCCCTCCGTGAGCGGCTTCAAGGCCCGCGGCCGCGATGCGCCCTCGGTCGTCCCCTTTGCCATCAGCACCTTCACCAGCGCCGGGCGGTTCGACGCCTTCACCTTGAGCAGCGTAAAGTCGTCGTGTCTGACGAGCGGGGCCCGTTCGTCGCCGACGACGGCGACGGCCACGCCGGACGGCGCGAGTCGGGCGAGGAGTTCCTTCGGCGACGGCTCGATTTCGAGCGTGCGGGTGTAGATGACCCGGTCAGGGTGTTGCGGGTCGGGTTCCGTCCCGAATGCTTCGAGGACGCCGGCCCCGCCGACGGAGTATGAGACGATCGTCTGGTCGCCGAACTGATACGTGCCCTTGTACCGCGCCCAGGCGCGCGGCAGCGGCCCGTAGCGGCGGCCATCGCGGCCTTGGAGCCGCACGTCGTCGAATCGACCCGTTTCCGGGTTGGCCCAGCCGGGGCCGACCGGGTTCGCCACGACGACCTCGCCGACGAGCTTCGGATGGACCTGGTGCTGGCCGTTGAAGTGGATGCCCTTCCAGTCGATGAACCCGCTGCCGCTCCAGGCCGCCGCGAAGCGCAGCGTGTCGTGGTCGAACAGCGCCCAGCGACGGCCGCGGGACACCCCGCCCGGTCCCGCGTCGAGCCGCACCGCGAGGCCCTTGTACGCGATGTTCGGCCCCGGGCCGCCCACCTCGTAGGTGTTCATCAGGCACGGGCCGTAGTCCATCGTTGCCCACGGCTCGACGGTCGCGGCCGGCGGGCCGAACGTCGTCCCTCGCGGAAGTTGGTCCAGGTAGGCCGCGTCCACCCGCACGAATTGCGTCGGGTTGTTCGTCCGGAGGAAGGTTTCGCGGAGGTAGTGGATCGCGTCGTACTTTTGCCGCGGCACCATCCACGTCTGCGGGGCCATCGCGCCGTAGCCGCGGGTGAGCGTCTGATACAGGCTGTACGGGTCGCAACCGTTCTTGAACTTGTCGGCCGCGAAGCGCAACGACGTGGGCATCGAGCCGGGCGCGTCCTTCGTCCCGTGGCAGTTGCCGCAGACGCGCGTGTAGATCGCCTCGCCGCGCCGCAGCGCCTTGTCGTCGAGCGACCGGATCAACCCGGCGTGGTCGATGTCCTTTTCGTAGTCCGGGATCACCAGCGCCGTGCGGGCGGGCCGAAGCTCCTTCGCCCGGTTCGGCCCGCGTTCGGCGATCTCGATGAGGTACTTCGCCAGGTCGAGGAACTGTTGCCGATCCGACAGCAGGTTGACCAGCCCATCGGGCATCAGCGACACCGTGCCGGTCGAGCGTTCCTCGATGTCCGCAGCTTTGAGGACGACTCGCTTGCCGCCGGCCGCCGGGTCGATCAGCGCGACGGTTCCGCCTTTGTCTTCGGCGACGAGGCCGCTGTAGCGCCGCCCGTCCTTCGTGGTGACGGCGACCGGCTCGTACCCCTTCTTGATGACCTTGGACGGGTACAGAACGGATTCGATCAGGGACTCCGGGGTTGCTTCCTTGCCGGCGAGCGCGAGGTCGGGGCCGAGCTGCGTGCCGGCGGCGCCGTCGTGGCACCGGGCGCAGGTGAGGAACGGCTGGAAGAACAGCGCCGCGCCACGGCCGGCGTCCCCACGGACGCGAGCAGCTTTCGCCAGGTCGGTCGCGGATTCGCGGGCCAGCGCCTCATGCAGCGTGCGCGGCAACTCCACGGGCTGGGCCAGCCCGACGAGCCACAGCGCGACGACCACGGCAGCCGCGGAACGTCGGCTCATAGGGTCATTTTCCGAAAGGTCGAAGCTTGCGGGCCATCGCCCGTCGGGAGATACAATAGTGGCCCGACCTGGGACGGCCCAACGGCGCAGCTCGCACGTTAGCCGGCGTTCGACCCGGCGGCGATGTAGTCCTCGGCTTTGCGGGCGACGGCCAGCGGTAGCACCTTGCGGAACCAGCGGGCACGACGGACCTCACCCCAGTTGTCGAGGATCCACTCGGCCTGCCGCGACCGCGTGCGGTAGAAAAAGTCGATGACCAGCGGGTGCAGCCACTCGTAGTCGATGTAGGTGCAGTCGACCGCGGTCACGCTCCGGCCGTGCAGCCGGCCGGGGGCTTCGTTGCGCCGGTCGTACACCACCAGTTCGCCGCCGGTCATGCCCGAACCGATCTCGTTCTCGACCGGCCCCAGGATCACCACCCGGCCGCGCGTCATGTACTCGCACGCATACTTGCCCGCCGCCTCGGCGACGATGGTGGCCCCGGAGTTGCGGATGGCGAGCCGGTGCCCCGACCGACCGCCGACGTACACCCGGCCGCCGGTCGCGCCGTAGGCCACGTTGTTGCCGGCCACGCTCTGAATCTCGCCGCCGACGTGCCGGTCCGCGGGGTCGAGCATTACGACGACCGCCCCGCCGGAGATCCCCTTGGCGACCCCGTCCTGCGCCCAGCCGAACAGCGTCAGGTCCAGGCCGTGGACGCACCACGCTCCGAAGCTCTGCCCCGCCTCGCCGGTGAAGCGCGCCCGAATCGTCGCCCCGTCGGGCAGCCCCTCGCGGCCGTAGGTGCGGGCGATCTGGCCGGCCAGCGTCGCGCCCACGGAGCGGTCGCCGTTGCGAATCGGGTAGTTCAACTCGCACGCCACCGCGTTTTCGACGGCGTCGCGGGCGTCTTCTGCGAGCCGTGCGTTCGCGGACGGCGATTCACCGCTCGACGTTGAACAGACGCCGCCCGGAGACGGGCGCTGCGGGAACGTCTCGTCGAGGCGGCACAGGGCCATATCGGGGTGCAGGAACCGGCTCACGTCCACGAGGGCAGCCCGGCCCGTCAGGTCGCCGCGGCGGGCCAGTAAGTCGCTGCGGCCGGTGATCTCCGCGAGCGTCCGGGCACCGAGCTTCGCCAGCACGCCTCGGACCTCGTCGGCGACCGCCAGCAGGTACGCTTTCGTGTGTGCCACCTTGCCCTTGTACTCGCCCTGCGTGCCCGTGATCCCGGTCGGGCAGTTGGGGATGTGGCAGCTCTTGCAGACGATGCAACCCACCGACACCATCAGCGCCTGGCCGAAACTGAACTCGTCGGCCCCGAAGAGGGCGAACTTGACGACATCGACGCCGGTCTTGATGCCGCCGCCGACGCGCAGCCGCACCGACGTGCGCAGCCCGTTGAGGACCAGCGCCTGATGGACCTCGGCCAGCCCCATTTCGCTGGGTAGCCCGCACTGCTCCTTCGACGACGCCATCGCCGCCCCGGTGCCGCCGTCGATGCCGTCGATCTCGATGATGTCGGCCCCGGCCTTGGCGACGCCGACGGC
>CAZNSL010000498.1:0-4972 GCA_964574975.1 uncultured Alcaligenaceae bacterium
CGGGATGTAAACGGCTTCGGGGCAGTATTCATGGATTTCGGGAATCAGCGGGCCGTTGGGACCATCCGGGACGGATGCGGTCGTGAACGTCGGAATCTTGGCGAGATGGGCCACCTTTGCCAAAGCGCAGACATGGTGACGCAGGGTCGGTTGGTCAATGTCGCGCACAAGTTGAAACAGGCCGCTCTGGTGGTCCACCAGCAGCATGACGGCGTCGTTGGGGTCAATCATCCATTTGTTTGCTTGAGGCATGGCACACTCCTTCATGGGGGTTGGCGTCCTGCCGGGCATCGCCGAGACGGCAAGACATACCTTGACTTTTATTCGTCCTGCGGCAAGAAATCAAGTATGGTCTTTTCTGTAACACAGTATCTCCAAGGATACCAAGGGAAGCCGATGGCCAAATCTCGCACCCGAAAAAACGACAAGAAGGCCGTTCGCTGCCCCGTCGAAACCACGATTGAGGCGATCGGCGGTCGCTGGAAGGTACTGGTCATTCACCATCTGCTAGATGGAACGAAACGCTTTGGCGAGTTGACCCGCCTACTTCACGGCGTTTCCGCTCGCACCTTGACGCGGCAGTTACGCGAGCTTGAGGAAAGCGGAGTCATCAACCGGCATGTCTATCAGCAGATACCACCCAAGGTCGAGTATTCGTTGACACCCTTGGGCCGCAAGTTGGCCCCCATCCTCTACGCGATGCACGAGTGGGGAAAAGAGGCCGAAAAGAACTGACCTCGTTCAAAATGAGAGCAACGTACCTCGCGACGCTACACGCCACAACGTGATTGCAATGCCACTCCAACGTAGTCGGGCCGGCGGGATTTGAACCCACGACCTCTTGCACCCCAAGCAAGCGCGCTAGCCAGGCTGCGCTACGGCCCGATGTTCGAACACGCCTGTTCTAGCGGAACGACAGGCCGATTCCAAGGCAGGTTCGGCCACCCGCGCGAGGCGATCACGCCGATAGGTTCGGCAGCCGGCCGGTGCTGTCGCCGAAACCCTTCGCGTTCAGGCCAAATGCGTCGGTGATGCTCAGGAACAGGTTTGTCAACGGCGTTTCGTTCGGATACCGGACGTGCCGGCCCGCGACAATCCTGCCGCCGCCGCGGCCCGCCAACAGGATTGGCAGGTCGTCGTGGTTGTGGCGGTTGCCGTCACCGTTGCCCGACCCGTAGACGATCGCACAGTTGTCGAGCAAGGTCGCGTCGCCCTCCTTGGTGCGCTTCAGTTTCGTCAACAACTCTGCAAACATCGTCACGTGGAAGTAATTGATCACCTTGAGCTTTGCCAGTTTCTTGGCATCGCGCTGGTGGTGCGATAGATCGTGGTGCCCCTCCGGCACGCCCAGAAAGCCGTAACCTCGGCCGCTCGATTCGTTCGCGTAGACGTGCGTGGCCACCCGCGTCGAGTCGGTCTGGTACGCCAGTACCAACAGGTCGTTCATCAGGCGTACGTGTGCGGCGTAGTCGCGCGGCACGCCGGTCGGCGGAGCCTTCGCCCACGACGGTAGTGCCCTTTGCGGGGCCAATTCGGCCGAAGCACGTGCGATTCGCTGTTCGAGTTCGCGCACGGCCGTCAGGTACTCGTCGAGCTTGCGGCCGTCCGCCGCCCCAAGTCCGCGTTGGAGCTGTTGGGCATCGTCGCGCACCAGGTCCAACACGCTCTTGCGATAGCGCTCGCGCCGGGCACGGGCCTCAGCCGCCTCGTTGGGTTTGCCGGAGCCGAACAGGCGATCGAACACCAGCCGCGGGTTGACCTCCTTCGGAACCGGCGTCGTGGCGGTCCGCCAGGACACCGTCGAGTTATAGACGCACGAATAGCCGGAGTCGCAATTGCCGGCCGAGCGACTCGGTTCACAACCGATTTCGAGCGACGGAAACTTCGTCGCGTCACCCACGTTTTGTGCCAGGTACTGATCGATCGAGATGCCGGCTTTGATGTCCGAGCCGTGGGTCTTGCGCGGCTGGCAGCCCGTAAGGAAAGCGGACATGGCACGAGCGTGGTCTCCGGGACCGTCGCCGTGCGCTCGCGCCTTGTCGCAGGTCAACCCGCTCAACACCAGGATGTCGTCCATGACCCCCTTGAGAGGCTCGAGCGTCGGTGACAATGTCGTGAGTTTTCCCACGTTCTTCGGCGTCCACTCGGCCATGTTCTTGCCGTTGGGGACGTAGACGCAGGCGAAACGCAACGGCCCGGCTTTCCTGGCCGCGCTCGTGCCGGCGATAGCCAACCGCGGTAGCATCGCGTCCAACAGCGGAAGTGCTACGGCGGTACCGAGTCCGCGTAGGACGGTTCGGCGGTCGATGGTGGCGTTCGGCAACATCATGGCGACTTCCTCACGGGCACCACGCCCCGTTTCTGGAACGGATCACTGGCGACGATAGCCAGCACTAACTCGGAAAACTTGTCGCCCCGGTCGTGGACTCGGTTCGCGATCTCATCGACCGCACAGCGATCCGCTTTTTCGATCCCACGTCCCAGTGCGTACGTTAATAGTTTCTCGACCACACAGCGCCGAAATTTCGCGTGGTCGGCCCGCAAGAGCGTCCGCAACTCGGCCGGGTCTTTGAATGCCCGGCCGTCCGGCAACACCCCCGCTGGGTCGATGTCGAACTTGCCGTCCTTGTCCCGCCACGCGCCGATCGCATCGTAATGCTCGAACGCAAAGCCCAGCGGATCCATGCGTTGGTGGCAGGTCGCACACTCGGCCTTGGACCGGTGGGCCTCGAAGCGTTGGCGAAGCGACGCCGAATCGATGACGGCCTTCTCCTCGCTCAATTCCCCCGCGTCTTGCGGTGGCGGCGGGATCTGAGTATTCAGCAGGTTTTCGAGAATGTACTTGCCTCTTTTGACCGGCGACGTTCGCGAGACGTTCGAGGTGACGGTGAGAACGCTGGCATGCGTCAGGACGCCTGCTCGCCGCGTGCCGTGCAGGCTGACGCGGCGGAACTCGTCGCCCTTGACACCCGGGATGTTGTAGTGACGCGCCAGCCGCCCATTCACAAAGGTGAAGTCGGCGTCGAGAAAGTCGAGGATGCTGCGATCTTCCTGCACCACGGCGGCGAAAAACAGTGCGGTTTCCTGAAACATGGCGCTGCGCAGCGCCTCGTCGAACTTTGGGAACAGACGAGCATCGGGTTGCACCGACTTCAGGTTCCGAATCTGGAGCCATTGACCGGCGAAGTTCTCGCCAAGGGCCTTCGCCTTCGGGTCCTTGAGCATGCGCCGGACCTGCGGCTCGAGTTCCCGCCGCAGTTGGTTCCGCTCGGCGAGGCGGAACAGTTCGTCGTCGGGCATGCTCGACCACAGGAAATACGACAGTCGCGTTGCCAACTCGTATTCGCTGATGGCGGCCGGCCTGTCGGTTCCTCGCTTGTCGGCCTCGACCTTGAACAGGAAGTGTGGCGAGACGAGTGTGGCTTGCACAGCGAGTTGGATACCGCGTTCGAAGCTGTCGCCCTGACTCTCGGCCAGTTCGACGAGCTTGACGAGTCGAGCAACTTCGTCGGTGCGCGGTTGCCGGCGAAATGCCTGTCGGGTAAAGTTCTCGACGATTCGTTTCGCACATTCGGATTTCGACATCCCATCGCCAGGTTTCACGATCATGATCCGGCGATATGCCTCAGGCATGACGCGGCCCGGAAGTGGAAGCGGACCTTGAATCTCGAGGGCGTTGAAAACGACCGCTCGACCCTGCGCCGCTGCGTCACCCTTCGACGCAACCTTCGTGGGATTGGCGATAGCGACGGCCACCCTGTGCGTCCCGGATTTGATTTTCAGCGTCGTCTCGCGGTACGCGCCGGGCTTGCCCTCAACGGTGGGCCGTAGTTCCGCGCTGTGCATCTCCTTGCCGTCGATCCGTAAAGCGATTTGCACTGGCTCTTTGTCCGACTGACGCCCCGCCGCTCGGTAACGGAAAACGTAGTTGCCATCGCGACTGAAGTCGTGCATCACGACGAGTTCGCCGTCCGCGAGGTGATAAACCTTGTCGCGAACCTGGGCGGACTTCGATGTCGCCTGAAAATGGACCGCGCGATACTCCTTCTTCGGCGGCAGTGGCGGGACCTCCCCAGTGAATGCCTTTTCGGTGATTTTCTCGGCAGCTGCCAGGTACTTTTCGAGTAACAGCGGAGAGACGGCAAGCACGTCGCCGATGTTGTCGAACCCGTAGCCAACGTCGTCGGCCGGAAAGTCATCGGCAGGCAGGAAGTCGAGTGCCAATAAGTCGCGGATCGTGTTGTTGTACTCGGCTCGGTTGAGCCGTCGTAGCGTCACTCGGCCAGGATCGCCGGAACCATTGCAAGCGACCTTTGCCAATTCCGATTCGACTCCAGACAGGAACGACTTCGTCGCTACCGCGTCAGGTCGTGGTACTTCACTCGGCGGCATCTCGCCGGCCCGCACACGCTCCAATACTGCTTCCCACGTCGCACGATCCTCGCCAACTGGTTTGACGCTGTGAAGCGACAAGCTACCGCTCTGCTTTGCCGGGCCGTGGCAGGCCACACAGTTCTTTGTGAGGTAGGTTTGGAGGACTTCCGGTACCTTGTCGTCCGGTATTTTCGGATGTTGGGCAATAGTGGCATTCCACGCGGCCAAAGCGACGACAGTCGCCAGGGCGCATGGCCCGCACAACCGGAATTGGCGGCGCGTTCGTCGCATCGTGCGAGTCGGGATTGCCTGTAAATCGGGTCGTCGGTGGGAAAGGCGGCAACCGCCTTCAATCGCTAGTATCCGTGACAGATGTGTCGGTGGCAAGCAGATTGACGGCCGGATCGTCAAACTTTGCGAGATTGCCTTCCCTGTCGCCACCGGGCGCTGGTATGTTGAATAACCGAAAATCTCGTGGCGTGAGTCACCTCACGACAGTCTGATGATCGAGTCTCGGACGATCCCCGACGACGCAGACCCACCCACTTGTCCGCGGGCGAGCGACGCCGGCCCACCGCCATCGACTGTTCTGGTTGTC
>CAZNSL010000499.1:0-4969 GCA_964574975.1 uncultured Alcaligenaceae bacterium
GGCGATCGAACTCGCGCCCGCGACATGGGAAGCATGGCAGCGGCGCGGGCAGGCGCTCGGCGAACTGAAGCGCTGGGACGACTCGGCGGCCGACTACGCCCAGGCTTTCGCACTGGCCCGCGACCCGGCGGCCACGGCTGCGCTGATCCCGGCCGTGCGACTCGCCGCGGGCGACGCAGTCGGATATCGCAAGGCGTGTGCCGTGTTGATTGCAAAGGGCGACCCGGCGGCGGCGCGGGCGTGTGCGTTCGCCCCGGACGCGGGCGACATCGCCGCGGCCATTCGCATGGCCGAGACGGCTGTGGCCGAGCATTCGAAGCGTGCGGAGCCGTTGCGCATCCTGGGTGCGGCTCTGTTGCGCAGCGGGGCAGCGGGACCGGCGGTCGAACGCTTGCGCGAATCGGCGAAAGTCGCGCCGCACCCGGCGACCTTGTACCTGCTGGCGCTTGCCGAGCAACGGGCCGGCCACGCGGCCGAGGCACGGGAGGCGTTCGATCGGGCGAAGGCAGCGACCGCCGGCCCTCAGTCGTGGCTCGATCGACAGGAAATTCGCTGGTTCGCCGCGGAGGCCGAGAAGGCGCTACGCCCGTAGATCGGGAGTTGCACGACCAGCCCGGAGCGCCAGCGACGGGAGAATACACCCGTCGCTGGCGCTCCGGGCTGGCCGGCGCACTCGTGGAGGATACCGATGCCCGTACCGCTTGCGATCGTCGATGCGTTCACCGACCGACCCTTCGCCGGCAACCCTGCGGCCGTGTGCTTGCTCGACGCGCCAGCCGACGCCGATTGGATGCAGCGAGTCGCCGCCGAGATGAACCTGTCCGAGACGGCGTTCCTCGTTCCCCAGGATGGCGGTTTCGGTCTTCGCTGGTTCACGCCGGTCGTCGAAGTTGACCTGTGCGGCCACGCGACGCTGGCCAGCGCCCACGCACTGTGGGAGTGGGGCCGGCTCGCCGCGGTCGCACCCGCTTGCTTCTACAGTAAGAGCGGTCTGTTGACCGCCGAATGCGACGGTGGGCGGATCGTCCTCGACTTCCCGGCCAAGCCGTGTACGCCCGCCGACCCGCCGCCGGGCCTCCTCGATGGCCTCGGCGCGGCGGCCACGTTCGTCGGGCTAAACGGCATGGATTACTTCGTCGAGCTGGCGAGTGCCGATGAGGTCCGTCGGTTGCGGCCGGACCACGCCCGGTTGCGGACGCTGCCGGTTCGCGGCGTCATCGTCACGGCGAGGTCCGACGACGCGCGTTACGACTTCGTGTCGCGCTTCTTCGCGCCGGGGTCGGGTATCGACGAAGACCCGGTGACCGGCTCGGCCCACTGTAGCCTCGGGCCGTACTGGGCGGCGAAGTTCGGCAAGACGACGCTCGTCGGTTTCCAGGCATCGGCCCGCGGCGGCGTCGTCGCGGTTGAGGTGCGCGGCGAGCGCGTGCGCCTCGGCGGAAGCGCCGTCACGGTCGTCCGCGGGGAGTTGCTGGCATGAACGAGACGTTCCTGGCGAGCACGCCCGAACCGCCGTACTACGCGGTCGTGTTCTCCTCGCGGCGCACCGACGCGGACGCCGAAGGGTACAGCCGGACTGCGGAGCGCATGGCCGAACTGGCCGCAGAGGTGCCGGGCTATCTCGGCATCGAGAGCGTGCGCGACGCGGCGGGCCACGGCATCACGGTGTCGTACTGGGCGACCGAGGAGGCGATCGCCGAATGGGGCCGGCACGCGGAACACCGTTTGGCTCAGGCCGGCGGGCGCGAGCGCTGGTACGCGGGCTTTCGGCTGCGAGTCGCGCGGGTGACGGAGGAGCGGCGCTTCGGTGGCGATTGACGTTGGACACCTCCCACCAGCCCGAAGCGCAAGCGAGGGAGAGACGATTCCCTCACTCGCGCTTCGGGCAGGTAGGCACTAGCGCCCCGCGGTTGCGTCCCAGAGCTTGACGTTGCCGTCGCGGCCGCCGGAGGCGAGGAGCTTGCCGTCGCAACTGAAGGCCAGGCAATGCACCGGGCGATCGTGGCCCTCGTAGCGCACCAACAGCTTACCGTTGCGCGGGTCGAGCAGGACGACGCTGCCGTCGTTGCGGCCGACAGCCAACCTCTCATCGTCCTTGCCCGGGGCGAATCGCACGGCCCACACGTCGTGCCCCTGGCCTTCGAATGTGGCGAGGTGCGTCTTGGCGAGGACATCCCAGACGCGCACGGCCTTATCCCAGCCGCCGGAGGCGAGCCGGCGGCCGTCGGGCGCGAACGAAATGGTGTAGACCGGCCCGCTGTGGCCCGTCAGGTCGGCGAGGTGCTTGCCAGTTTTGGCGTCCCACAGCTTGACCGTGCTATCGCTGCCAGCGGTGGCGACCATTGCGCCGTCCGGGGAGAAGGCGACGACGCGGACGATGCCGTCGTGGGCCTTAGCCTCCTGCCGCTGCAAGCCGTCATCGACCGACCACAGGCGCAGCCGGCCCTGCCGATCGCCGGTGGCGACTACAGTTCCATCGGGGGAGAACGCAGCGCTGGTGAACGAGCCGATCGGAGACCGGATCGTCCTCATCGGTTTGCCGTCGGTGCCCCAGACGATGGCGGTCCCGTCGTCGCTGGCCGTCAGCGTGCGTGCGCCGTCGCGAGAGTAGGCGACGGTCCAGACCGGACCCGTATGCCCCGGCAACGAGAACTTCACGCCGAGCGATGCCACGTCGCAGAACTTGATCGAACCGTCCTCGACGGCCACCGCGAGCGTCTTGGCGTCCGGCGAGAACGCAACCGACCAGACCGCGCCGTTGTTCGGCGGGAAAGTGCCGAGCGGCGGAATACCCGTCGCAGGCAAAGGTGTCGTCCGCAGCCACCACACACCGCTGGCGGCTAGCGCCAGCACGAGGCCCGTCACGGTACCGACGCTGAGCAGCGCGAGCCGGCTACGCAGTGGCGGACACGCTGTCTGGGCGACAGTGCTGCGGCGCGGTGCGGTCGGCACGACGGCCGTCTTGTCCTCCGACTGCGGAAGGCGGGCGATCTCGGCCGTAATCGCCTCGGCCACCATGGCCGCCGACTCGGGTCGGTCCGCCGGCCGCTTCTCCAGCAGGTGGTCGACGATGTCGGCGAAGCCCTCGGGGACCGCGGGGTTGACCTCGCGCAGTGGCCGCGAGGGCATCTCGGTGATCTTCTTCATCACTAAGAACGGCGAACTCGCTTCGAACGGCGGCGCGCCGGCGGCCAGGGCGTACAGCACACTGCCGAGGCTGAACAGATCGCTCCGAGCGTCGAGCGGCTCGCCGCGGGCTTGCTCCGGCGACATGTAGAGTGGGGTGCCAGCGACGAAGCCGGTCTGCGTCAACTTGACGCTTTCCGTACAGCGGGCCAAACCGAAGTCGGTGAGCTTGACCCGGCCAGTGCCGGTTTCGAGCAGGACGTTACCCGGCTTGATGTCGCGGTGGATCAAGCCGCGTTCGTGCGCCGCCGCCAGCCCGAGGGCTGTCTGCCGGGCCACGTCGAGCATCTGTCGCAGGGGCATCGGCTCGCCGCGGTCGAGCCGATCCTGGAGCGACTCACCGGCGACGAGTTGCATGACCAGGTACGGCAGCTTCTCCGGTCCCTCCTTTTCGACGGTGTGGATGGCGACCACGTTCTCGTGCTGCACGGCCGCGGCCGTGAGAGCCTCGCGGTGGAAGCGGTCCCGGGCCGCGTCGTTTTTGGCGAACTGCGGGTCGAGAACTTTTACGGCGACCTGTCGCTGGAGGCACACGTCGAGCGCTTTCAGTACGAGGCCCATGCCGCCGCGACCGATGACGCCGACGACGTTGTATCGACCGAGTCGGCCGAGGAACTCGGGCCGCGACGGCGGGCTAAGAAAGCTCAGGTCGACATCGGCCGGTTGTAGCGGCTGGTGTTCGCCGGTATCGGCCGGGTCCGGCGGCGTGACGGCGGCAGTGGCCGTGGCGAGTCGCACCTGCCGCATGGCCGGCCAGAAGGCCGAGTCGTCCGTCGGCCGCTCCTCGTCGATGCAGCGGCACGCCGCGGCGCACCAGCCGCCGTCGCCAGCGGCAAGCGCGTCCAGCCGGTGCTGGCAGTCCTCGCAAACGTCGAGGTGGGCCGTCAGTTCGGCCTGCCGCGGTGCGTCGATGCGGCCGTCGATCAGTGCTTGAAACGTTTCCGTGCAGGGGCAGCCGGTCTGGGGGAACATCGCAACCTCACTCCGGGGCCGCCGGCCCGAATCCTCCGGCCTCGCGGACGCGCCCCGTCCTGTAACTTGACGCACGCCTAGCAGCGGGCGGACGCGCGAACGACTTTACGCCTCTTGCAAAGCCCGTACTTCCTCGCGCAGCCGGGCCATGACCCGGCTCTTGGCGACGTACACCGCCCCGACGGACATCTTCAGCCCCGCGGCCACGGCCTTCGGCTCGCGGTTATCCACGGCCGTCTGCCAGAACGCTTGCCAGGTCGTCGGCTGGAACTCCGGTTTCACCTTCTCGATGGCCACCGCGAACAGCCGCCGCTCGTACTCCTGGTCCCACAGCGACTCGTCCTCCGGGGCCGGCGTCTCGCCGAGTCGATTGGCCACGCCCGTGTCGCCGGTGCCGCGGACCTGTCTGCGTTGTGCGTCGAGGAAGCTGAACACCTTGTTCCGCGAGATCGTGAACAGCCACGCCCGGAACGTGCCCTTGCGGCTGTCGTATTCCAGCCGGCCGATGGCCCGCGCTACCGCCCGCAGCACTTCTTGCATCAGGTCGGCTGCGTCGGCGTCTTGCAGGCCGCGCTTGCGGGCGAAGCCGTAAACGAGCGGGGCGTACAGCTCGACGAACTCCGACCAGGCGACCGCGTCGCCGGGGTCGCGCAGGCGGACGAGCAGGCTGGCGCGGGTAACCGGCGGCGTGCTCATGCGCGGCCTTCCATGAAGGGGATACCGGCGGGGCTTCGTTTGCTTACAGGCTGATTGTAGGCGGGCCGGGTACACCAGTTTAGCCGCGCGGGGGGGGGGCGGGGGGGGGGGGGCG
>CAZNSL010000500.1:0-4965 GCA_964574975.1 uncultured Alcaligenaceae bacterium
CGTCGTGTTCAGCCCCTGCATGTAGTACAGAGCGATGGGCGGGTTGATCATGAACCCGAACAGGCCCGCGCCGAGCATGTTCCAGAACGCGACGGCCACGAAGAAGTAGATCGCCCAGCGGTAGCCGCCGACCCACTCGCGCACCTGCGCCAGCCGCAGGTTCTCCCACGCCTCGACACCGATCAACACCAGCGGCACCACTTCCAGCGCGCTGAACGCCGCGCCGAGGGCCATCACCACCCCCGGCGTGCCGGAGAAGTACAGGTGATGGAACGTGCCGATGATGCCGCCGGAGAGGAACACGCAGGTCGAGAACAGGGCGGCTTGCGTGGCGGTCGCGGTGCGGATCAGTTGCAGCCGGCTGAACAGGAAGGCGATCACCACGGTGGCGAACACCTCGAAGAAGCCTTCCACCCACAGGTGAACGACCCACCAGCGCCAGTACTCGGCCATCGCCAGATGGGTGTGCTTCCCGATGCCGAGGCCGGCCGCGTAGAAGACAGCGATGGCCAGACTGCTGATGAGGAACAGGGCCAGGAGCGAACGGTGTTCGCCCGGCCGGGTCAGGGCCGGCCACAGCGCCCGGGCCATCAGCCCCAGCCACAGGAACAAGCCGACGAGCAGGAAGAGTTGCCAGAACCGGCCGAGTTCGACGTATTCGTATCCCTGATGGCCGAACCAGAACCAGGAGTCGTCGCCGAGCTTCTGAAGCGCGCTGAGCCACTCGCCCGCCAGCGAGCCGAAGACGATGACGACCAGACAGACGAACAGGAAGTTGACGCCGGCCCGTTGCCCGACCGGCTCGCGGCCGCCGACCGCCGGAGCGACGTACAGACCGGTCGCCAGCCAGGCAGTGGCAATCCAGAAGATGCCGAGCTGCACGTGCCAGGTGCGGGTGACGGCGTAGGGCAACACCTTGTCGAGCGGCATGCCGTAGAAGCCGGACCCCTCGACGCCGTAGTGGGCGGTGATCACGCCGACGCCGATCTGCAACACCAACAGTGCGCCGACGACGAAGAAGTATTTGAGCGTCGCCTTCTGCGAGGGCGTCGGCTCGAAGCCGAGCAGCGGATCGCGGTGCGGCACCGCGGCCAACGCGCTGTGATCGGGCGGTTGCGCGGCGGCGTACCAGACCATACCGCCGACACCGGCCAGGAGCAGCACGAAGCTGATGACGCTCCAGATCACGGCATCGGCTGTGGGTCGGTTGTCGATCAGCGGCTCGTGCGGCCAGTTCTGCGTGTAGGAGATGCCCGGCAAGTCCGGCCGATCGGTGGCGCACGCCCAGGCGGTCCACCAGAAGAACGCGTTCATGGCCCGTTGACGAGCCGGGTCGGTGAGGGTACCGGCGGGAATGGCGTACTCGGATCGGCCATGGCCGAACACGTCGGCGTAGTGCTTGGCGTTGGCCTCGAACGCCGCTGCCCGCGCCGGATCGATGGTCACTGCCTTGGTGGTGGGATCGTAGGTGTTCGTCCGCATCACCTTCCGCAGCCGTTCGCGCAGTGCGGCCTGCTGCTCGCCCGGCAGCGCCGCATAGCCGCCATCGCCGGCCCACTTATCGAGTACGAACGTCAGTTCGCGGTGCAGCCAGTCGGCCGACCAGTCCGGGGCAACGTAAGCTCCGTGGCCCCAGATACTGCCGATGGTCTGGCCGCCGAGCGACTGCCAGACGTTCTGGCCGGCGCGGATTTCATCGCCGGTGAACAACACGGTCCCGTCGGGCGTGCGCACCGCGTCCGGAATCGGCGGAGCCATGGCCGCTATGCGAAAGCCGAAGCCGCCCAACACGGCGAACGACACGAGAACCACGAACGAGAACGCTACCCAAAGCCGTGTGTACGGCCGCGGCCGATCCGCCATATCAAGCCCTCTTTTAGCCCGATTAGATCGGGATACCCGTCACTTTTTGCGAACGAGCAAAACGGCCCTTGCCGCCCGCCCTCGCCGAACCTGGACGTCGGTGCCTCCAACTCGGGAACGCCACAATCACCGTACCGAGCAACGTCAACGTCGACGGTTCCGGGATGGGGATGGCACCGAATTCTGTCACTAGTCCATCGCCGGGGTTGTCGTCGACTTTGAGTGCAAAGGTGCCCGAGACGGTCAGTATCGACAGCGGGGGTAGCGGTGGCAACGCATGGCTCCCACTGATGCCCGAGGATATCGATCCGGGGGCAGCCGTGGCGAACAGCAGCGAAATCCCGCCGAGTGGGCCGAGTACGGAACTGGCGAAATCGATGCTCGCATCGAACTCGGCGTAGCCGCCCGCCGGACCGATCAGGCCGCCAAAGGCGAACGCGGACCATTGGACAGAAGCCGGCAACCCGGCCGCACCAATAGTAAAGTCCAACGTAAACGTCGATGACACGGTTGCCAGGCCAGCCGCCGGCGTCGCATCCGCATCTTGGACGACCTCCGTCACGAAACCCGTGAATGAGGAATGTTGCAGATAGACGAACGTCTGCGGCGAGCTGAAGTCCCAGGTCTGGGCGAAAGCGGCGAAGTTGCCCGGCGGACCCGGAACCGGCCCCAGGATTTGCGATCCGGGGTGACTCGGGATTGGTGCGGCAGCCGTCGACGCTATCGAGCCGAACCCGACGATCGAATAATCGACCGATCCCAAGGTCGCTCCAGCGCCAAGTATCTGGCCGACAGCCGGAGCATTGGACACGAGCCAGATGCAGCCTCCCACGACGAACGCTCGATTCCTGCTGTGAAGCACGGTATCACCCCCTGGTATGAGGCATGGGCGATTCCGCATCTCGCGATCGATTCGACGGCTTGCAACAATGGCACATCCAATACCCTTCGCCATTCCGACTTTGCTCGAACGCCGACTCGTACCGTCGAGGGCGCATCGCGTAGCGCGAGCGCAGTGCGTCCACGGCTTCCAAGTCGTTGTAACTAAAGCCATTTCGTCCGATAAACACCGACAGTTCGATTGGGCTGCGGTACCGACGCATGCCCATTTGTCGATCGCCTCGGCAGGATGGAGTCGCAAGACGAGATGTTCCTCCGATCGTCGGTTGCGACAAACTGTCAACGGTTGCACGACAAAATGTCGGCCGTGGAACGAAAACGCTCGGTGTGCGATCGCCGCGACGGACTCCCTTACGATGTCGCCTTACCCTCGGCGATAACGTCCCGAACCCAGGTATAAACGGCGACCGTTGCCGGTAGGCCGATGGTGCTGGCAGCCAGGGTGAGGACTTGTTCGACTGCCTCGCGCGACGCGCCGGCCGCGACGGCCTTCCGAGCCGCGGAGTGGACCGCGCCTTCCCGCATAGACCCGATGGCGATGCCGAGCTTCACCAGTCGCACCGTCTTCTCGTCGAGTGGGCCGTCCAGCCCGGCGTCGCCCAGTTGTTCCCACGCCTTACCGAGCTTTGGAAAGCGGCGCGTGAACTCCAGGTACGTGTCCGGCGGCTTCGGCATCTGGCTCATCGCTTCTCCCGGTCGTGTGGTTGGGCCACATGTCGTTATCGCCGTCAGACCCCGGTGGGGCAACCGCCGCAGCCCACATCCTCCTCCGGTGGTTCGGTCGGCGCGGGCCGCATCGCCTTGCGCGGGGCCTTGATGTCGAACCGCGCGCGTTCGGCCGGCACGAACGCCGCCAAAGCCCGCGCGATTTCGGCGTAGAACCCGTCGCCGGCGCGCCGCTCCAAGGAGGCGGCAAACGACGGCACCCACGCAGCCAGGTGGTCGCGGAAGAACGCCCGCGCTGCGTCGGCGCAGACCGCGGCGCGCTCGCCGTCGGCCAACCGCTGCTTGAGCAACAGGTGGGCCATGAACTCCAACTCGAGGGCGATGTGATCGGGTCGCTCCGGCCGGACGCGGCCGCCGGTCACGCCGAACGCGGCGTAGAACCCGGCCACGTCGGCGAGCTGCTGCGCCCGGAAGAACGGCTCCCCGGTCGGGCCGTACTCCGTCCCGCACGGCGAACACGCACGCGACCCCGCCAGCCCGAACACGCGGTCGTACTCGGCACCCACGTCCTCGCAGCGGTCGAGTTTGTCCAGAGCGTCGTACAAGTCGATGTCGTCGGCCGGCCGTTCGCCATAACCGAGCGGCACCGGATCGACGGCGATCTCGCCGCGAAGAACCTCGGCGGCGGCCGCGGCCAGCCAGCGGTCGTCGCGGTTTGCCAGCGGCCCCCAACCCGGGCCGCCCGGGTCGCTCAGCGCGGCCGCGAAGAAGCGGTACAGGCATTCGCGGGCCAATTCGGTGCTCGCCGTTGCGGCGGCGACCGGCGTCTCGGTCGTCATGGCACTCCTCTCCCCGGCACTCGCGCCGTCAGATCGAGTTAGCGTGTTTGTCCTTCGACCGCTCCACGATCGGCTCGTCGATGGTCACGCGGACCACCTCCTTGCCGAACTTGTTGAAGCCGACGATCGTGTCGTTGAAGATCTCCTGCACCTTGTCGCTCCCGTCCGGCATCCGCACCGCAACCTCGGCCACCTTCGGCCCCTTCTCGATGGCGAACCGGAACAGGATCTGTCGCTGGGCACGGAACAGTTGCAACACCGCCAGCAACTCGCGGTCCGGGCAGGAGTATTGCTCGATGGCCCCGTCGACGCCAGGGCCGAACATCTGTCGCAGGTAGCCGCGGTGGACCCAGCGCGGCGGGATGTAGAAGCCGTTCGGCTCGGTGCCGAACTGCGGGTACAACGGCAGCGCCACCTGCCGTTCGCGAACCAGGAAGTACAGCGGGTTTTCCGGGGCCTTGGCCCACGTCCCGTCGTCGGCGATGGGTACCAGTCCTTGCAGGCGGATCTTGCCGATGCACGCCGACATGCAGCGGGTTTCGATCGGCGCGCCGTCGGGGCACAACATCGGGTCCTTACCCTCGACGCGCGGGAAGCAAGCGATGCACTTCTCGCTGGTGTTGGTCGTCGGCCGGTACATCGCCTTCTTGTACGGGCAGCCCTCGACGCACTTGCGGTAGCCGCGGCAGCGCTCCTG
>CAZNSL010000501.1:0-4965 GCA_964574975.1 uncultured Alcaligenaceae bacterium
CGGCTGGCGCGATGTCACCCACACGCGACCGGACGGTACCACCGTCGTCGAGCAAGTCCCGCTGACGCTGGAGGACGCACTGCACCCGCAGGAGGGGGACACCATCGTGCAGAACACCGTCCACAACCGCGATTGGCGCTACCTCCAGAACGTGGCCGAGAGCCGGGTCGCCGACGATCCGCACGCCCTCGTCCTCGCCGACTGCAAGGTGCTGTGGGAGGACGGCACGCACCACAGCCCCGACATCGCCGTGATTCGCGGCGTGCCCGCGGTGCGCGGCTATTACTCGCAGTTCGACGTGACCGAGGAGGGCGCGCGCCTGGTGCTGATCGTCGAAGTGGTGGCGCCCACGACGCGCGCCAACGATGTCGCAACCAAGGTCGAACACTACCACCGCAACGGAGTGCGCTACTCCGTCGTCGTGGACCGCGAGAGCGACGACGCGGAACCGAAATTGATCGGCTACGAGCGGGTTCCGCGGAGGTACCGGCGAATGACCGACGAAGACGGCCGACTGTGGCTGGAGCCGCTCGGCATCTTTCTGGGCACGCGCGATGGACGAGTGATCGCCTACGACGGCGCGACCGAGCAGGAGTTGGGCGACTACGCCGCGGTTAGCGCGGCGCTCCAGGAGGAGCAGGAACGGGCCGACGCGGCCGAAGCCCGAGCGGCGACCGAGAAGACCCGCGCCGACGGCGAGAGGGCCCGCGCCGAGGGCGAGAAAGTCCGCGCCGACGGCGAGAAGGTCCGTGCCGACGGCGAAAAAGCCCGCGCCGACGCTGCCGAGGCGCGGCTGCGAGAACTCGAAGTGGAACTTCAGCGCCGGCCGCCCGCCGAGCCGTAACACCCGCGACCGCTAAACTAAACGCCCATGAGCGACTCCGCGCGCCGCTACCGCGTCCTGTTCGCCGCCTCCGAGGTCGCTGGCTTCGCCAAGACCGGCGGGCTGGCCGATGTCTGCGCCGCACTACCGCGAGCGCTCGCTTCGCGCGGCCACACTGTCGCGGTCGTCATGCCGCTTTACTTCCGCGTCCGCCGCGGGCCGCATGCGCTGACGCCCACCGGCGTCATCTTCACCATCCCGCTCGTCGGCCGGTCGTTGCCCGGCCGACTCTGGCGCACGACGCTGCCGGACTCCAACGTCCCCGTCTACCTCGTCGAACAACCGGAGTTGTTCGAGCGCGACGACCCGGCCCACGGCAACGGCCTGTACCAGTTCGCCGCCCCCGGTGGCGGCAAGCAGGACTACGGCGACAACGCCGACCGCTTCGCCTTCTTCTGCCGGGCCGTCATGGAGTCGTTGCCGAAGCTCGACGCGAAACCCGAAATCCTCCACTGCAACGACTGGCAGACCGGCTTGCTCCCCGTCTACCTCAAGGAACTGTACGGTCGATCGAGCCACCTGCACGCGACGGCGTACCACGGCATCAAGACGCTGCTCACCATCCACAACATCGCCTACCAGGGTAACTTCCCGGCCGGGGCGATGGGCGTGACCGGGCTGCACCAGCGGCTGTTCAACCACCGGCAACTCGAGTTCTACGGCAACCTGAGCTTCCTGAAAGCCGGCTGCGTCTTTGCCGACCGCCTCTCGACGGTCAGCCCGCGCTACGCCGAGGAAATCCAGACGATGGTCTTCGGCTACGGCCTCGAAGGGCTGCTCGGCGACCGCCGCAACGACTTGAGCGGCATCGTCAACGGCGTCGACTACGCCGAGTGGGACCCGCGGCACGACAAGCACATCGCCGCGACCTACGACGACCAGACGGTTTTCGAGCGCAAGCCGGCAAACAAGCTCGACCTTCAGGCGGCGTACGGCCTGCCGCAGCGGCCGGAGGTCCCGGTCCTCGGCGTGGTCGCCCGGTTGGCGGAGCAGAAGGGCATATCGCTCATCACCGAGTCGGCGTGGGAACTCTTGTCGCACGACATTCAGTTGATCGTCCTGGGCGACGGCGAGCCGGCGTACCACCACAAGTTCGAGGAGATTCGCGCCGCATTCCCGAAAAAGTGCGGCATCTACCTCGGCTTCAACGAGGCACTGGCCCATCGCGTCGAAGCTGGCTCCGACCTGTTCTTGATGCCGAGCCAGTTCGAGCCATCGGGCCTCAACCAGCTCTACAGCCTGCGCTACGGCACGGTGCCGGTGGTGCGGGCCGTCGGCGGGTTGTACGACACGATCGCGGACACGACGGCCGAGACGCTGGCGGCCGGCACGGCGACAGGTTTCCGCTTCGGGCCGTACACGCCGCCGGCGTTCCAACAGGCGGTCCACCGGGCGCTGGCGTGCTACTGGCACCGCAAGGACGTGTGGCGGCAAGTGGTGCAGACGGGCATGCGGCAGGACTGGTCGTGGAGCCGCAGCGCCGGCGAGTACGAGCGGGTGTACGGGAAGCTCGTCGGGGCGTGAACCCAGTCGCCGCGCGGACGGTTGACCCATTGTTCCGGCCACCTGACGCCGCGTCACGCGCCGAGGGCCAAGGGCCGGACGCACCGCGCCGCGGCCGCCGCCCGCAGGTCGTCGGCGGTCCAGACGCCCGGCGCGTCGAGCGGGCTGGCGACGCCGGCCCTTTGCGGGCGACGTGGGTGTCGATCATCGTCGTTTCCAGGCTCTCGTGGCCGAGCAGCACCTGGACGGTGCGCAGATCGACGCCGCGCTCGACGAGGTGGGTGGCGAAACTGTGCCGGAACGTGTGGCAGTGGATGGCCCGGTCGAGACCGGCCACGCGGCCGGCGGCGGCGACGGCCCGTTGCAACGACCCATCGAAGACGTGGTGCCGCCCGCCCCGGCCGGTTCGCGGGCAGGCCGAGAGTTGCCGCGACGCGAACGCGAACTGCCATTCCAGGGCCACGGCTGCCTGCGGATACTTCCGCTCCAGGGCACCGGGAAGTTCGACGCGAGCGACGCCGCGGTGGACATCGCGGTCGTGCAGCGCCCGCCGGCGGTCGAGGATGACTTCCAACCCGGGCCGGGCCGACCGCGGCAGCATCACGACGCGATCCTTGTCGCCCTTGCCGCCACGGACGACGAGTTGGTTGCGCCCCAGGTCGATGTCGTGGACGCGCAGCCGGCAGCATTCCATGAGCCGCAGTCCGCTGCCGTAGAGAAGTTGGGCCATGAGCCGAAACGCGCCGCCGCCGCCCTGCACCCGGTCGAGAACGGCCCGCACTTCCTCCGGCGATAGCACGACCGGCAACCGGCGGCCGCGGCGGGCGCGCACCGCGTCGAAGCGGCCGAGGTCGATTTCGAGGACTTGCCGGTACAGAAAGACGAGGGCGTTGAGGGCCTGGTTCTGCGTGCTGGCGGCGACGCGACCGTTGACGGCCAGATCGGTGAGGAACCGTTCGACCTCGGCGGCCCCCAGGTCGCGCGGGTGCCGTAGCCCGTGGAAGCGGATGAAGCGGATGGCCCAGTGGACGTAGCAGTCTTCGGTACGCGGCGAGTAGTTGCGGACGCGCAACACTTGCCGGATTTGGTCGAGCAACCGCGGCGGTCGCGGGGGTAGGTACTTGCCGAGTGGTCGGCCGAGGACTTCAGCGTAGAGGAAGTCGAGGCCGCGGCCAGCCCGGTCCAGCGCCGGCAGCGGGTCGGCCTCGGATCGGGTCAGATGGGTGAGGAACCGAACGACCTCGGTCTCGGCCAACTCGCGCGGGTGACGCTTGTCGTGGAAGAGGATGTAACGGCGTGCCCAGTGGACGAAGTCATGGGCCACGGCCGGCGGGTAGCCGTGGGCGATGGCTGCCTGGTGGAGTTGGTCGAGCAGGCGCGGCGGTTGGGGCGCAAGGGAGGTGACGATATCCACGGAGGTCGCTCCTGTCGCCCTGGTTGGGCTGGCCGGGGGAGGAGTGTACACCTGGACACAATGGATTGCAACAAGAAAACGGACGAAATCGGGCCGCGTGTCTTGCAGGAGCCCCGGCTGGATGGTCAAATGCTGGGGTGGCGGAATCGCGAGCGAACGTGACGTGATATGCTGCAGTCGGCCGTGATATGCTACAGTCGGCCGTAATATGCTGCCGGGAGTGCAGGATAATCACCAGTTCGGCGGCGCGGGAGAACACATGCGGAAGCGGACGCGCATCATCCTTTGGTCGGTCGGGGCTCTGGCCGCGATCGCCGCCGGGGCCACGGTGGTCATCCTCCTCGTCAGCCGCCCCGGCCGCGCAGCGGACCGACTCGTCGGCTCGTGGGAAGGTCAAGGAGATGAGCGGACCCGGTTCGAGGGGACGATCGGCAAGGAGTAGGTCGATCTCCCGCTCTCCGTGCGGACTACGGCGAAGGCGACGTTTCACCAGGACGGGACGCTGGAGTTTTCACTCCGCGCCGAGGCAGAGGGGTTCAAGTTCTCGTTCGCGGTTCCCGACCCGAACAAGCCCGGTGACGTCGCTCGTTGGGAAGTCATCCGATCCGAGCGGGATAGCCTTGTGGTGCGACTCTTCGGTCCAGACGGACCTGAGTACGCGGTGTCCTGGCGTGGTGATGACGAGTTTGCCATGACGCCGGTCGATCCCGCCAAAGGGATGGGGACGATCGTCTTCCGACGGGTCAGCCCCACGAAGTAGCGGCCTGGTGCCGAACCAGCCGCTCCAGCAGACGGCGGCCGCGATCCTGGTTTTTCGGAGTTCATTGTCGCTCAGCGCGGCCGCCGCTGCTGAGCTTGTCGTTCGGCGAAAGAGGGGCGAGACGCGCCGTATGTCGAGGTACAATAAGGGGGTGGACGCATCTGTTCGCCGACTCGGGTAGTGCGGGGTGCTTCCAAGGATGGCTGGAGGGATGGGATGACACGTCGGAATGCCCCACCGCCGATCTTGATTCCGAATGGTCGCAAGCACATTGCCTTCGGCTGGTACGGGGGGAAGTTCTCCCACCTCGAATGGCTCCTACCGCTTCTGCCTGACTGTCACCACTACTGCGAACCATTCGCCGGGTCTGCCGCTGTCTTGCTCAATCGATCGCCGTCCCCGGTC
>CAZNSL010000502.1:0-4958 GCA_964574975.1 uncultured Alcaligenaceae bacterium
CTTCTCGTTGAACAGGTAGTACAGCTCGGCATTCTTGACGAGAAACGCGGTACCGGAGCTGGCCGGCTTAGCGCCGGTCGTCGGGGCTGTCGTCGCCCACAGGCGCTTGCCGCTCGGCAGCTCGACGGCCGTCAACTGGCCCGGCTGATCGACGCCATACAGCACATTGCCGTCGACGATCGGCGTGCTGTTGACCGGATAGATCGACGTGTCCTTCTTGCCGTTCCACTCCAGTGTTGCGGTCGGCGTCGCTGGGTCGAGCTTGATGAGGGCGCTGACCCAGCCGATACCGCCGGCAAAAAGGAAGTCCTTGTAGTGCCGCGGGGCCATGATCGACATGCCGTACTTCGGTTCCAGCGGGATCGTCCAGTAGACCTTGCCCGTGGCCGGGTCGAGGCCGTTGACCGACTCGCCCGTCCAGATGACGATCTGCCGCACGCCACCGGCGTCGACGAACGACGGCGGGCAGTAGCCCGGTTCCTTCGACGACAGCGCCTTCCAGCGTTCCGCGCCAGTCATTTTGTCGAGGGCGACGAGCGTCGAGCCGTCGCCGCCGGCGACGCAGTAGACGTTCTTGTCATCCACGAGCGGGTGGCTGGTGAAGCCCCAGATCGGGGCGGCGATCTTGTACTCGTCCTTGAGTTCTTTCTCCCACACGAGCTTTCCGGCCGTCGTCAGACAAACGAGCCGGCCCTCGGCCCCGAGAGCGTACAGGCGGTCGCCGTCAGCGGTCGGCGTGCAGCGCGGGCCGGCGGGGAACGCGATGTGGTACTTGCAACGGTACTTGTACTCCCACACCTTGTTACCAGTCGTGGCGTCGAGGCAGAGGACGCGCTCGTTGCCCTCGAGGGAGTCGCGCTTGTCGGGGTCGCCCTTGATAACGCCGGCATCGTAATCGGTGACGAAGACCTTACCGCCAGCGACGGCCGGGCCGGCGTAGCCGCCGTGGATCGGCGTGCGCCAGAGGAGCTTGGGGCCGCCGGAGGGCAGGGCAGTCAGTACGCCGGTCTCTCGCCACAGGCCGTCGCGGGTCGGCCCCATCCACTGCGGCCAGTCGTCGGCGAGTGAAACGGGCGCAACCGCGAGTAGGGTGGCAATCGCAAGTAGCGAACGCATCGGCGGATCCTCATCGTCATATGTGGGCGATTACGTCCTTCGCCTCGAAGCGTACCTTCGGCAGCGCCCCGTACTTGTCGTCGGCGGCGCGGTAGCCGGCCGTCGCCACGCACAGAGCGGAGTAGCCCTGCTTCGTCAGGCCGAGGATGTCATCGTACTTCGGCGGGTCGATGCCTTCCATCGGGCTGGCGTCGATACCGAGCATGGCGGCCGTCGTCAGGAACACGCCCAGTGCGATGTACACCTGCTTCGACGCCCATTCGACTTTGGCCGAGGACGATTTGCCGTCGAGAGAAGTCAGGATCGAGGCCTTGAACTTGCCGTGGTCGGCCGCACGGCCGCCGCGGACCTCGGCGATGCGGGTCATGTAGGCGTCGACGTGAGCTTCGTCGACGGGACTCTTGACCGTGAAGACGACCAGGTGCGAGGCGTCGGTGATCTGCGGTTGGTTCCACGAAGCGGCACGGAGCGTCGTCCGTACTGCCGGGTCGGTAACGACGAAAAAACGCCACGGCTGCAGCCCGTACGACGAGGGCGCGTGCCGCAGGGCCTCTTCGAGCGTCCGCCACTCGGCACCGGCGATCATTTTCGTCGGGTCGAACTTCTTGACCGCGTAGCGCCACTGTAGTTGGGCAAGGGCGATCTCGTTACTGACGGGTTTCATACTTCACACCTCGACGGCTGTGGCCGGGGCGTGCACGAGGGCCGACCGCGGCAGGAAGAACGCCAGGGCGAAAGTGACGACGATCAGTGTCAGGTTGCAGGCGAACGCCGCCCGTAGCGCCGCGGCGAAGTCGTGCGTCTGCGTTTGCGCGGCGAAAAAGACGCCCGTGACAGCCGTCACACCGATCGATCCGGCAACTTGCTGGACCGTGCCCAATACGCCGGACGCCGAACCCGCATCCGCTGCTGGCACGACGCTCAGCACGGCCCGCATCAGCGGCGGGGCGAGCAAGCCTTGTCCGATGCCGTAGAGGAACAGTGCCGGTGCCAGTTCCCACATGGCCGGCGACGGCACGCGCGTGGCGACCAGCACCAGGATCGCGGCGAGGCCGACGGACATCACCGCTGCGCCCAGGTTCAGGACGCGTACTCCCAACTTCCGGGTCGCGCGCGCACATGCAGCCGAACCCAGGAAGTAGCCCGGCGCGAACGGTGCGAACGCCCACCCGGCTTGCGCCGGCGAGAGGTTCAGGCCGTCCTGGAAGTACACCGTGATCGTCAGGAACATCGCGGACAGCCCGGCGAAGAACGCCACGGTCGTCAGAAGCCCGGCGACGAACGTGCCGTGGTGGAACAGCCGCAATTCGACCAGTGGCGCGCCGCCGCGGCGCTCGACGAATCGCTCCCACGCCAGGAACCCGATCGCGGCCGGCCCCGCCGCGGCGAGGCCCACTATCGCCCATAGCGGCCAGCCCGTTTCGCGGCCCTCGGCCAGTGGCACGACGATCAATAGCAGCGCGACCGTGGCAATGGTGACTCCGCCCAAGTCGAGCCGGGTGGCGCGCGGTGAGCGCGACTCGGGCAGCAGCTTCCACGCGGCGAAGCAAGTCATCAGCCCGATCGGCAGGTTTACGAGGAAGATCGGCCGCCAGCCGAGGCCGAATAGATTGAACTCGACGAGGACGCCGCCGAAGATCAGCCCCAGGAACGACGCGGCCCCCTGGACCGCCCCGAGCGTGGCGAATGCCGGCCCACGTTCGGCCGGCGGGAACGTCACCTGGATGATCGACAGCACCTGCGGGAACATGACGGCCCCTGCGACGCCCTGCAAGACGCGGGCGGCAATCAGCACGTTCGGCGACCACGCCAGTCCGCACAGCACCGACGTGACGGTGAACCCGATCAGTCCGACGATGAAGGTACGCTTGCGGCCGTACACGTCGCCGAGTCGGCCGCCGGTGACGAGGCAGACAGCGTAGGCGAGGCTGTAGCAGGCGATGACCAGTTGCACATCGGCGTTGGTCGCGCCGAGGTCGGAGCGGATCGCCGGCATGGCGAGGTTGACGATGAAGAAGTCGAGCGTGCCGAGGAACGATGCCGTTGCCACAACGCCGAGGGAGAGCCAGTGGTTGGGCGTTTCGCTTGGGTCGACCGGGGCGCGTTTGCGGATCGGGTTAGCGACGGCGCTACTCATTCTTTCTCCTGGCCGGGCGCGGCGGGCAACCGGGAATGGTCGCGCGTCGAGACGCTCGGGTTCGCTACGGTTCGGACTCCTGTCCTGACGTTTCGTTGCTTGGGACGAGTCTTGCGAGTACTCGCAATGTCAATTCCGGTTCCCGGTGGGGTTGCAAGAATCCTCTTACCCGACCGGTTTCCGAGCGCTGCCGCGCCGCGATTGGACCTTTGGCGATACGACGGCCACGATACACGTTCATACCGGGTGCGGGGAGGAATCTTACAGATGATCGAACTGGTCGATTACACGAAGAGTACCGCTTCGGCGACGAGGCCGGGGCCGAACGCCAACGCCACGCACGGGCGCGGCGCGCCGGCCGCTCGCAGTCGGTCGAGGACGAATAGTACCGTCGGCGACGACATGTTGCCGCATTCGGCTAACACCCGGCGCGACGCCGCGGTCGCCGCGGGTGGCAGAGAGAGCGCCCCTTCCACGGCATCGAGAATGCGCGACCCGCCGGGGTGAACTGCCCAAGAGCCGACCCGACTCACGTCGAGACCGTGGCCGTTGAGCCACTCTTCCAACCACGGTCGCAGGTGGCGCGCGATCAGCGACGGTACTTGTGGCGAGAGCGTCATTTCGAAACCGTGGTCGCCGATGCGCCAGGTCATCGCGTCGGCTGTGCCGGGCCACCAGCGCGAGCCGGTCGCGGCCAACGACCACCCGTCCCCGTCGGCATTGCGGAGTACGGCGGCCGCGGCTCCGTCGGCGAACAGCGCGTTCGGCACCATGCCGGCCGCGCCGTAGCGGTAGTCGAAGTGCAGGCTGCACAACTCGACGCACACGACCAGGGCGGCTGTACCCGGTTCGGCGGTGGCGAGCAACCCGCGGGCGGCCCGCAGGCCGTTGACCGCACCGTGACACCCCATGAAGCCGACTTGCACGCGCTCGCACCCCGGTGGTAGCCCGAGGTCGCGGATCAGCGCGAAGTCGACGCCCGGTGAAGCGAAGCCGGTACAGGTGACGGTGACGAGATGAGACACCTTGTCCGGGCGAAGCGCCGCGTCGGCGAGTGCGGCGTTTGCGGCGTCGGCGGCCAGGCGCGGGGCTTCGGCCGCGTAGATGGCCATGCGGTCGGCGGTGCCGGGGCCGGCCGGGCGGTCGGGATGCGGCGTGAACGATGAGCCGGAAACGTCGGTCCCGGCAAGCGCGTCGGCGACGGCCACTTTCGGAATGCTCAGATGCCGGCGGTCGATCTTCGAGGCGCGGAACAGATTGACCGTCCAGTCGCGGTCGACCCCGGTGAGCCGGCTAATGACGGCGGCGGCAGTTTCCTGCGGCATCGATTGGCCCGGCAGGGCAGTACCGAGTCCGGCCAGTGCGAGCGGAGCGGGCATGGCGTCCCTACGAGTGACATGGGATGGGGCGGTCGAGCAATCGGACGGCCGGCGCGAATACGAACGGGGCGACTTGGCCGAGGGCGGCTGCCGCTGCGATCACGTGCGGCCGGCGCAGGCCACCGGCCACCAGACGGCATAGCCACTGCCGACTGCCGACCACGGCTCGATGGGCTGCGCACCACTCGTTAGCCAACCGATCGTCCCGGCCTTCGACGGCGCGGTTGACAAAGGGGACAACGGCCCGGGCGGCTGCCAAGGCCCAGGCAATACCCTCGCCGGTGAACGGCTCGACGTAGCCGGCCGCATCGCCCAGCGCCAGCAGA
>CAZNSL010000503.1:0-4957 GCA_964574975.1 uncultured Alcaligenaceae bacterium
CGGCGGTAGATGTTCTCGACGTCCACGATGGCGTCGTCGACCAGCTCGCCGACGGCGACGGCGATGCCGCCGAGCGTCATCGTGTTGATCGACACGCCGAGCCAGCGGAAGACGAGCGCCGTGACGAGCATCGAGAGCGGGATGGCGGTCAGTGTGATGACACTCGTTCGGAGGTTCCACAGAAACAGGAACAAGATGACGAACACCCAGACGGTGCCGTCGCGGATCGCCTCGACGACGTTATCGACCGCCGACTGAATGAAGTCGGCCTGCTTGAAGATGCTCTTCTCGATCCGCACGTCGGCCGGCAAATCCCGCTGGAGTTGCTCCAGAACCGCGTCAATGCGGGGGTCCAAGACAAGCGTGTTCGCGTTCGGCTGCTTCTGCACTGTCATGAGGACCGCTGGGCCGCCGGACACCAGCTCGCCGTCGCGAACGGTCACGGCCCCCGCGCCGCGCGGGACCGGGCCGCCGAAGCGCACCTCGGCCACGTCTTTGATGAGGACCGGCCGAGGCTCGCGCCAGACGACGGGCGTCTCTTCGATGTCGGCGAGGGTCAGGCTCTGGCCGCTGATGCGGATCAGCGACTCCTTCGGCGAGCGCACCAGCACACCGCCGCCGGCGATCACGTTCGCCTTCTCGGCAGCCTCGGTGAGCTGCTGTAGCGAGACGTTCTGGGCGGCCAGTCGTTCCGGCGAGGTGACCACTTGGTACTGCTTGAGGATGCCGCCCATGACCGTGACCTGCGACACGCCCTCGACGGCCAGCAGGCGGTTGCGGAGCGTGAACTCGGCCAGCGTCCGCAGTTCCATCGCCTTGCGCTCCCGCTCCGCGGGCGTGGTCAGGTCGGCCGTCGAGCGCACGCCGAGCAGCATGATTTCGCCCATGATGGACGAGATCGGGGCCATCACGGGGTTCGCGCCCTGCGGCAGCCGCTCGCGGGCCAGTTGCAACTTCTCGGCGACGACTTGGCGGTCCTGGTAGATGTCGGTGCCCCACTCGAACTCCACCCAGACGACGGAGAGGCCGATGCCCGAGGCCGAGCGGACGCGCTGCACGCCGGTCGCCCCGTTCAGGAGGTACTCGACGGGCCGAGTCACCAAGACCTCGACCTCTTCCGGGGCGAGGCCGGGCGCTTCGGTCAGGAGGGTGACGGTCGGCCGGTTCAGGTCGGGGAACACGTCCACCGGCATCTGCGTCAACTGGTAGCCGCCGTACACGACGACCAGCAGGGCGACGAGCAGGACGAGGACCCGATTCTTGAGCGAGAACGCCAGAATGTAATTCAGCATGGTGGGTTCCTCACCGCAGGCCGGCGTAGGCGGTCTGCAACTCGGACACCCCGCGCACCGCGACCGGCTCGCCCGGCCGTAGGCCGGCGAGGATTTCGACGCGGCGGTCGTCCGCACGGCCCGTTTCGACCGGCCGGCGCTCGAACACGCCGTCGGGCGTCTCCACGAACACGAACGACCGCGTGCCCTCACCCACGACGGCGGAGCGGGAGACGGCGAGCGTGGCCGCCGGCTTGCCGACGGTGAGGGTCAACCGGGCGAGTTGGTTGTGCAAGAGCGGCTTGGCGGGGTCGTGCGGCACCTCCACCCAAACCGAGAGCGTGCGGCTCTCGGGGCCGAAGACGCGGCCGCTGCGGGCTACCGTGCCCTTCGCGACGTAGTCGGGGTCGGCGGCGAGCCGTACGCGCACCGGCTGTCCGGTACGGACGCGGCCAAAGTCGCGTTCGGAAACGTAGCCTTGTACGAGCGGGTGGCTGAGGTCGTGAACCTCGAACACCGGCTCGTCGGACTTAATGGCTTGGCCGAGAACCTTGTCGAAGCTCACGACGGTCCCGCCGGCCGGGGCGCGGATCGGAAGCGTGGCGATCACCTTCCGGTCGGCGAACAGCGTATCGACCTGGGCGGGCGTGAGGCCGACGCTTTCGAGCTTCCGGCTCAGGCTGGCCCGCTGGTTCCGACTCCCGTTGACGGCGCTCTCCATATCGAGAATGCGACGCTGTGCAACGGAGGTCGCGGCCGCGCGGAGCCGCCCGAGGTTGCCTTCGAGCAGTTGCGTTTCGAGGTGGGCCTTCAGGAGTTCCAGTTGCAAATTCTGGAATTCGAGACTCACGATTTCGGCGAGAACCTGTCCCGGCCGGACGACCTGGCCGCGGTCCGCGAGT
Source organism: uncultured Alcaligenaceae bacterium (assembly GCA_964574975.1). Classification (GTDB taxonomy): domain Bacteria; phylum Planctomycetota; class Planctomycetia; order Gemmatales; family Gemmataceae; genus JAXMAS01. Next base: position 2,174 of record CAZNSL010000503.1, read on the forward strand.
ACGGCGTGGAGCGTGCCGGCCAGTTGCGCGGCGGCGGTCGTGCGCCGGTCGGGCGGGACATCCACGGCCCCGTCCAAATCGACCACCTCTTCGACGACGGCTTGCGCCGCCGGTTTGACGGCCAGCCCGATGCCGCGCCGGGCCAGGGGCGTCAGCCGCAACACGCCCGGCACGAAGTACGCCGCCAACTCGTGGCCGCCCTGGGTGACGACCCGGTCGCCCGGGAAGATGTCGCCGGCTTCGATCGCGGCCCGGCCGTCCGCCTGCCGGCCGACCACGACGTTGCGCTTCAGGAACTGGGACGCGCCCGCGGCCCCGGCCACTTCGACCAGCACGAACCGCTCGGCCCCTTCGCCCAGGACCGCCTCCGCCGGCACGGTCTTGGTCGTCGCCTTGCCGGGGAGGATCAGTTGCGCCTGGCCGGCCATCCCCGGCAGCAGCCGGGGTTCGGCCCCCGGCGGGTTCTCGAACTCGGCCCATGCCGCGTTCAGGTGCGTCTGCGGGTCGAGCGCGAAGCCGCGGACCTGGACGGTGCTGCGGAACACCTCGCCGGGCCACGGCGTCAGTTGCAACTCGACCGGCTGGCCGACCGCGACCCGGTGCAGGTCCCTCTCCAGCACGCCGATTTTGGCCCAGACCCTCGACAGGTCCACGACCTCGAACAGGTGTTCGGCCGGCTCGACGACCTTGCCGACGGTGAGGTCGGCGTGGATGACGGTCCCCGCCACGGGGCTACGCACCGGGAGGGTCCGCACGGGCGATTCGCCGGTCGCCAGGAGCGCGTCCAGGTCGGCCGCCGAGAGGCCGAGGCCCCGCCACTTGGCGCGGGCGACGTCCAGGGCGTTTTGCTGCTGTTGCAGCTTGCTGCGGGCCTCGACGACGGTCTGTCCGGGGACGGCCCCGCTGGAATTGGGGTCGGCCAGTTGCGCGACGACCCGCTCGGACAGGCGCACGTCGTTCTGCGCGTTGCGTAGTTCGAGGGCGAGGTTCTCCAGTTCCAGGCTCTGCACCTCGGCCAACACCTGCCCGGCGACCACCGTCTGGCCGGCCTGGGCGTGGAGTCGCGCGATCCGACCCGGCAGGCGGGACGTGGCGAAGGCGTGCCGCTGCCAGGGCGTTACCAGCGTCGCATAGGCGAGGATGCGGTCGTCCACGGCCCGCTCTTCGACCTCGGCCCAGCGAACGTCGATGGCCGCGCGGGCGTCTTTAATGAGGAGGATTTCTCCTTTGGCGACATCCACCTTGGCCCCGCGCGACGGCAGCGGGGCGTGTCCCTCGTGCGCCCAGAGCCACGCGGCGGCCGCCGTCAGGAGCGCAAGGACGGCGACGGGGCGGGCGGTGCGAAGCGGCGTCGGCCGGATCACGGGACACCTCCTAACGCGGGAGCGGGTTGGTCCCGTTCACCGCGCACGTGGTCGGTCAATCCACCTTGGCGACGAACGGGACGACGCAGACTTTGTCCCGCTTGCGGAACTGGCCCCAGCCCTTGTACAGACCGGCCTCGGGGAAGTGGGCCATGAACGTGACGACGTTGCCGGCAGCCGGCTTGCCCTCGGCCGGGTGGGCGTGGACGTACCGCGTTCCGTCGCGACTCAGGACGACGAGGTGTCCCATCGCCCCCATGTACGGCCGTAGGTCGTTCGCCGGCTGTCCCGCCGGGTCGGTCAACTCAAACGTGACCGTGGCCTCACCGCCGGCCTTGGCCCCGGCAACGCTCACCTTGGCGTTCAACCCGTCGCCCTTCACGACGCCCGGCACGTCGGGCTTGAGTTCGTGGGCGGGCGGTGCGGTGCCGGCGATGCTCAGATGCGCGGCCGCGGTCGCCGGCTCTCCACCCGAAGGCTGGTAGTCAACGAACAGAAGGTACTTGCCGCCCGTCGGAAATGTGTGCCGGGCCGTCATGTTGCCCTGCGCGTCGATCTCCGGGTGAAGGTGCGCGAACTGGTCCAGGCCGTCGCGGACGACGATGAGGTGGGCCTTCTGCTCGTGGACGACGGCGAAGTCCTTAACTGCAACTCGGTCGGCCCCGTGGATCATGAGCGTCAGCGTCGTCGGTTGGCCGGCCGACGGCTGGGCCGGGTCGGTCTGGACCATAAGCGTTGCCGCGCCGTGGCCGGCGTCGTGTCCGGCGTGAGAGTGCGGCTTCACCGCGGGCGCGGGTCGCGTCGAACAGCCGGCCACGGCGGCAATAAGGAGGATCGAGGTGAGTCTCAACACGGTGGTTTCCTGCGATTGAGTTGTCGTCGGTCAGGGTTTGACGCGGCCGGCGTCGAGGGCCGTCATGCGGCCGTAACCCTCCGGCCAAGCCGACTCGACTTCCGCCTGGCCCACGCGCTCGGCGTCGCCGAGCGCGGCCCGCCAGTCGGCCCCGAGACGCCCGCCGCGGTCGACGGACACCCGGACGAGGTACTTGCCCCGCGGCAGGTTCGGCTTCGCAGAGCGCCACGCCTTGTCGCGCTCCGACCCGGGCACCGCAAGGAGCGTGAGAGAGTGCTGCCAGAGGCGGCCCTTGCCGAAGACGAGGCGGTCGCTCGTCGCGACGGGATCCGTCTCCCAGCCCTTCGCGCGAGCGTCCCAGGCGAACAACTCCACCTGGAGGTACTTGTCGGCCCAGTCCGCCGGTGTGTTCGTGAGCTTGAGCCAGACTTCCGTCCCGAAGCGGGCCGGAGGGTTCCCCTTCGGGGGGAGGTCTTCGGCCCGCGCGTACCAGCCGCCGCGGAGGGCGGCCACGTCCTCGATCCAGGCGCGAAAGCCCTTGTACGCCTGGTCGCCGGGGGCGAACTT
>CAZNSL010000504.1:0-4957 GCA_964574975.1 uncultured Alcaligenaceae bacterium
GTACTCGCCGTGCAACAGGACGAGCGACATCAGGCGGTTGGTGCGGAGGTTCCATGCCCCCTCGATCACGTCGCGTTTGGTGAACGCATGGCCGACGTATTGCCGCGTGGACCAGTTGAACGAGTGACAGGCGTAGCAGGTCGCCACCGCCCACCAATGCAGATCGAGCGCCCACCATGCCGCGACCCAGAACGCCGCAGTCAGTGCCACCTCGACGCGGATCGAGCGAATCGCCTCTCGGCGGACATCGCCGAGGAGGTAGTTCGTCGAACGTGCCCGCTTGATGAGCGAGCCGCGCAGTAGCTTCGGCTTCACTGCGAACAGAACGGCCCCAATCGGTATCCACGGCCAGAAGAACCCGCCGAGGATGCCGTACCACTGGACCCACCGCCGCACCTTGGAATCCGTCGGGTAGTAGAGGTCGAACATCTCGTGGTCGGTGCGGTTGCGTAGATGGTGTCCCTGGTGCGTGACGCGCATCATGCTATAGGGCATCGGAAACAGCAGTCCGCACGCGACGCCGAGGATGCGGTTACGGCGCAGATCCGACTGGAGGTTGCCGTGCGACGCCTCGTGCAAGAGGGCGTAATTGGTCAGCATCAAGTACGAGTAGACGACGCCGACGGCGAGCGTCTCGTACCACGCCGCGGTGCGCGAGGCGAGCCAGAGTAGCGCGAGGGCCGCGGAAAAGACGAGTGCGACGAGGGCCGCGTTGAGCCGATCGGGCACCGCCATATTGGGCGGCGCGCTGCGGAACAGGCAATCGGCGTGCGTCCCGTCCATGAGCGACTCCGCGGCCGAGGGTTGAGCGTCGGGAGTGTGAGTAGCGGGGGCCGGATTTGAACCGGCGACACGCGGCTTATGAAGCCGCTGCTCTAACCACTGAGCTACCCCGCCAAATCGTTAACCTACAAACACTTGCGCTGCGAGCCGAATCCACGACAGCAACGTACACACCCGTCGCGACGCCACGTCCATCAAGTGTTGGTACGGGATGCCCGCGCGCCGACTTTCAACACTCCGACACTTGGAAAGCTGTGCGTGTTCACCGTATCCGCTGACCATCCTACGGCGCTCGCCAAGTCGAGCAAGCCTCTCCCAGTGGAGTTCGCCCAGTGCTGTATTCACCGACGCATCATGCTGCCTGCCAAACCGTCCGCCAACGAAACCGGGCCGAGCGCACCACGACGCCCGGCCCGGTGATTCGTCGAAATCCGGCGTGTACTCACACGCCAACATCATCCGACAGGGGCTTGCCTGCCCCGTCTTCTAACGTCACGGAACCGACGCGCCGAAACGGGTGCGGAACTGGGCGAAGTCGGCGGCGTTGATGGAATTGTCCGCGTTGAAGTCCAGGAAGTCGCGGTACAGCGGGTTGCCCACACTGGTACCGAACGCCGCACGGAACGGGCCGAAGTCGGCCGCGTTGTCCGTGCCGTCGCCGTTCACGTCGCCGAAGAAGCGGAACAGGCCGTTGCCCGTTGTGCCGGCCAGCGTGAAGTCGTCGCCGCCGGTGCCGTTGCCGTCGCCGTCCAGTTGTTGCCCGTTGGCAGACACCTGGTTGGCGCGGATCAGCAGAGAGTAACGTCCGTCGGCCAGGGAGCCGAACTGCGTCTCCGCTCCGGTGAACCCGGACAGCGTCACGACGGTGTGCCCGGCGACGGTGTTGGCCACCGCCGTAAATCCGCCGACCACCCCGCCGCCGATGCGGCTGAGTTGGAAGGCCGCATCGACCGCCCCGGCGAAGGTCACGACGGTGCTGAATTCGACATCGATCGAGGTCACGCGCGACCGTTGCGTCGTGTTCGCCTGACCGCCGTTGACGCGCACACCGCCGGTGATCACCGTCGGCGCTCCACCACCACCACCGCCGACCGTCACGTTCAGCGAGAACTCGGACGTGTTGCCCGAGGCATCCGTCGCCGTCGCCGAGATGACTTCACCGTTCGCGGAGGCCGCGGGCAGAACCACGTTGGCAAACGCGGCGTCGCCCGTACCGTTCGTATTCACGACGGTCGAACCCAGATACCGCAGACCTTCGCCGTTGCCGCTGGGATCGCCGGAGGCGCTGGCGTAGAAATCGAGCGTGAAGGCTCCGTTGGGCTTCCCATTGAACGTGCCGGAAACCGTCGTGGTCCCGCCGCCCGTGGCCGTGGTCACGATCGGGAAGTTCTGCAACCCGTTCGGACCGGTGTCGGGGTCGCCTAAATCGTTGGCGGTGACGCCGGCCGGACCGAGATCGATGCCCAGCCCGCCGTTGTTGGAAATCGAGTTGCCGCGAATCGTGACGCCGCTGGTGTTATTGCCGGTCACGACGACGCCGGCACCAGTGTTGTCGCGAATCGTGTTGCCGAAACCCGCACCCGTTCCACCGATGGTGACGAGAACGTTGTCGGACACGCTAATGCCCGCACCACCGTTGGCCAGGGCCGCAGCGTTCGCGGCATCCCGGCCGATGATGTTGCCGGTAATCGTCAGCCCGCCGGCCGTACGCACACCGACTCCGAGTAGAGCGGCACTCGGCGGGGTCAGCAACTCGATGACGCCTATCCGCGTGCTGCTAGCGGGCAGATCGTTCCAGCCGCCGCCGCCAGTCATTTCGGCATAATCTTCGCCGCCGGCGTCGTTCGGCTCGCCACCGTTCCAGTTCATGTAGCCTTGAAGGGGACCGCCGACCGGATACGGAGCCGGCGTTCCGTCGGTCCAGACCCAGCCTTCGCCGCGGTTGGGCGCGCCACTGGTGTTGCCGAATTCCTGTCCACCAAAGGCCTCGTCGTCGGTGAAGCCGATCCAGCCGTTGCCCAGACCGACAACGATCGCGTTCTCGGTGGCGCTGCCGATGCTCACCAGGTGTCCACCGTTGTTGACGGCGAACAACTCGGCAGCCGCCCACGTCATGGCCGTCGGCGATGTCACGTAGTAGTGCCCGTTAGGCCCAGCCACAGCCGTCGAGGAAACCGTGAGGCCGGCCCCGGTGTTGCCGGAGATGACGTTGCCGCTGACGATGTCGCCTAATGCCCCGCCCATGTCGAGACCGGTCCCGTTGGCGACGGCACCCGTACCGGCGGCGTTGGTGCCGATGTAGTTGCCCTGAATCCGGTTGGGGGACCCACCACCGAGTGCCGCGATGATCGCCGGAATGTTCGGGAGCGTCGTGAACTCGGCAATGCCGGGGAGCGTTTGCGTACTCAGGTCGTTCCAGCCTCCGGTGCCCTGGATCTCGGCATAGTCCTCGTTACCGACATCGTTGGGTTCGCCACCGTTCCAGTTCATGTAGCCGCTCAGCGGGCCTCCGATCGGGTACGGAGCCGGCGTGCCATCGGTCCAGACCCATCCCTCGCCGCGATTCGGTGCGCCGCTGGTGTTGCCGAATTCCGTGCCGCCAAAGGCCTCGTCGTCGGTGAAGCCGATCCACCCCGCACCCAGGTTACCGGCGACGAAGTTGTTCTCTTCAACGCTGCCGATGCTGACCAGGTGGCCGCCGAAAGCTACAGCAAACTGCTCGGCCTGCACCCAGCTCGCCGAGACCGAGCCACGCAGGTAGTAGTGATTGTTGGCCCCGGTTCCGGTGGTCCACTGCGCGAAGCGGATGAGCGAGGTGGCCCCACCACCGCGCACGCCGGCCGTCGTGTTGCCGCTAATCACATTGCGCTCGGCGGTGTCGTTCGTGCCGTCGAGGTTACTGCCGATGAGCGCGCCGTTCGCACCCGAGATGAAGACGCCGATACCGTTGGCCGACGCCGCCGTGCCGGCCGCGTTGGTGCCGATGTAGTTCCCCTGAACGACGGCGTTCGTACCGGCGGCCACCAGCGCAGTGCCCCAACGGTTGAGGACGAGACCGCGAACTGTGGAGTTGGCAGCCGAGATTTCCAACCCGAGCGAACCCGCGGGGGCCACGTTGCCCGCTACTTCGATGAGCGGCACGCCGGCAAATCCCGGCTGTGTCGTGCCGTCGATGATCACGGGATCGGAGATGGCTGGCAGCGGAGTCGATGGCGAAATCGACGCGGCGCCAGTACCGATCGCGAAGCCGATCGTGTTGAGTACGCCCACGCTGGCGTTGGAATCGAGGATCGCCTGCCGCAGGCTACCCGGCCCGCTGTCGTTGGTGTTGATGACACCGATCACCTCCACCTTGAACTGCCCGATGATGCCGGCCGTGACGCCGGTACCGCCGGTGTCGGTGACGGCCCCCGCCACGCTGCTGACGGTGTAGAAGCCGTTGTCCGGATTGTTCCAACTGCCGCCGGGTGGGGTAATCGGGTACGTCACGATCACGTTGGTGGTGCCGTTGCCACCCGTGACCGTGCCAGCCCCGACCGTCACGACGCCCGGCCCGCTGACCGTAATGTCGCCAGCACCGATCGTGGTCAGGTTGATGCCCGTATCGTCGGTGTACGTGACCTGGAGTTGATAGCTCGTCGCCCCGAACGCCGTGACCAGATCGACACCGGGGATGTTGGCCACGGGAATCCCCGTGCCGCCGGTTTCGACGGCACCGATATCCACTTGCGCGCCGACGGTACGGGTGAAGCCGCGCTGATCGATGCCCTGGGCGACGGCATTGATGCCGGCGTTAATGACCGGGCTGCCCGCTCCCGGCAGCATCGTTTGCGTGGTGCCGCCATTGTTGGCCAGCGCACCGAGGAGGAGATTCTGACCGATGATGTTGCCGCCGTTGTCGACGAGACCTGCCGCACCCGCCGGGTCACCGATCGCGCTGTTCTGATACGTACCGGTGCCCGGGGTTGAGAAATCGGTCAAGCCGTTGAGGTTGATGTTGTTGGAGACGATGGTCGACGTCAGCGTAATGACATCGTTGGCCGACTCCGAGAAGATGCCGCCGCCAATGCCGCCGTCGGCCGTGTTGCCCACGATCGTACTGTTCAGCACCGTCAGTTGGTTGTTCGGGCCGTACATGCAGATACCGCCGCCGTTGCCGGCAGACGTGTTGCCC